>JBBRQR010000021.1:0-17150 GCA_038226115.1 Sphingomonadales bacterium
AACCGTCCGCGAAGACGTCACGCGGATGCTGGCGAACGCCCGTTTCGAGATGCAGCCCGAGGCCTACGCCCCGCCGCTGCCCAGTTTCGTCACGACGCATATCGATCCGCTGACCGGGATGAGCGACGCCTTTGGGCCGGTCGGGACCATGCCGGTGTCGCAGCTCGATATCGCCCGCAGCGCTGCCGCCGCCTTCGCCGATATCGATGAAGAGACGCGCACCGAATGGTTGCAGACGACCTCGCGCAACGCCGCCTGCCCGTGCGGGTCGGGCAAAAAATTCAAACACTGTCACGGGTCACTATAGGGCAAAGACCCGTAGGGGGATTGGTTGGCATGCACTCGGTGATGCGGCCTTTGGGCCCGCGAGCGTATGTTTGCCTGTGAAAACCCGTTGACCCTGCGGGTTGCCGCGCCTATACGCCGCCTTCGCTCGAGCGTCGGTGGCAGGCGTATTGCCCACGCGCTGACATTTTCGAGTGCAGGAACGACAGGTTGTGCCGCGCGCGGAAGGCCCTGGTAACGGGGCCGGTCGCGCTTATGCCGTGAGGGCGGCTCAGATCTGGAGTAGGCGGGTCGCAAGGCCTTTTGCCGAACAGCAGGATGATACGATTCGATGCCGACGATTAACCAGTTGATCCGCAAGGGGCGCACGCCCCAACGTGTGCGCGAAACCGCTCCGGCGATGGAAGAATGCCCGCAGAAGCGTGGCGTTTGCACCCGCGTCTACACCACGACGCCGAAGAAGCCGAACTCGGCGCTTCGCAAGGTCGCCAAGATCCGTCTGACGAATGGCTTCGAGGTCATCGGCTATATTCCCGGCGAGCGGCACAACCTGCAGGAGCACTCGGTCGTCCTGATTCGCGGTGGCCGCGTCAAGGATCTTCCCGGCGTCCGCTACCACGTTCTGCGCGGTGTCCTCGACACCCAGGGCGTCAAGGATCGCAAGCAGAGCCGGTCGAAGTACGGCGCGAAGCGGCCGAAGTAAGGAATAGAAAATGGCCCGTCGTCGTCGCCCAGAGAAGCGCGAAATTCTCCCCGATCCCCGTTTTGGCGATCTCATCCTGTCGAAGTTCATGAATCTCGTGATGTACGAGGGCAAGAAGTCGACCGCCGAGTCGATCGTGTACAATGCTCTCGACACCGTCGAGGCGAAGACCCGTCGCGATCCGATCGGCGTATTCCACGATGCGCTGGCGAACGTGAAGCCGGGCATCGAGGTCCGCAGCCGCCGCGTCGGTGGTGCGACGTATCAGGTTCCGGTCGAGGTTCGCCCCGAGCGTTCACAGGCGCTCGCAATTCGCTGGCTGATCGGTGCCGCGCGTAACCGTTCCGAGCACACGATGGCCGCACGGTTGTCGGGTGAACTGGTCGACGCCGCCAACAATCGCGGCACCGCGGTCAAGAAGCGCGAAGATTCGCACCGCATGGCCGAAGCCAACCGCGCCTTCTCGCACTACCGTTGGTAGTTCGAGCGAAATCCTTCTGACAGAGTAATCGTCATGCCCCGCACGACCCCGCTCGATCGCTATCGCAACATCGGCATTATGGCGCATATCGACGCCGGTAAGACGACGACGACTGAGCGAATCCTCTATTATACCGGCAAGTCGTACAAGATCGGCGAGGTCCACGAAGGGACCGCGACGATGGATTGGATGGAGCAGGAGCAAGAGCGCGGCATTACGATTACGTCGGCCGCGACGACGTGCTTCTGGAAGGCGGAGGAGGGCAACGGCCCCGAGCACCGCATCAACATCATCGACACCCCGGGCCACGTCGATTTCACCATCGAAGTCGAGCGTTCGCTGCGCGTTCTCGACGGCGCGGTCGCGTGCTTCGACGGCGTCGCCGGGGTCGAGCCGCAGTCGGAAACTGTTTGGCGGCAGGCCGATAAGTATAAAGTTCCGCGGATGTGCTTCATCAACAAGCTCGACCGTACCGGCGCGAACTTCGATCGCTGCATCGCGATGATAAAGGACCGGCTCGGCGCGCGTCCGGCGGTTCTGTATCTGCCGATTGGCCTCGAAGGTGATTTCGTCGGTCTCGTCGACCTCGTCGAGAACCGCGCGATCGTCTGGCTCGAAGAGAGCCTCGGCGCAAAGTTCGAATACAAGGAAATTCCCGACAATCTCAAGGATGCCGCCGCCCAGGCGCGCTCCGAGTTGATCGAGATGGCGGTCGAGCAGGACGATGCGTTGATGGAGTCGTACCTCGAGGGTACCGAGCCGACGACCGCCGAGCTGAAGATGCTGATTCGCAAGGGGACACTGGCGTTTGCGTTCGTCCCCGTCCTGTGTGGGTCGGCGTTCAAGAACAAGGGCGTCCAGCCGCTGCTCGACGCCGTCGTCGATTATCTGCCGTCGCCGCTCGACATTCCGCCGATGCATGGCTTGAACATGAAGGACGAAGACGAGATCCGCGAAGCGTCCGACGACGCCCCGTTTAGCGCGCTCGCCTTCAAGATCATGACCGACACCTTCGTCGGCACGCTGACCTTTGCCCGCATCTATTCGGGCAAGCTCGAGGCGGCGTCGATGGTGCTGAACTCGGTTAAGGACAAGAAGGAAAAGATCGGGCGTATGCTGCTGATGCACGCGAACAACCGCGAGGACATCAAGGAAGCCTATGCCGGCGATATCGTCGCGCTGGTCGGCCTCAAGGACGTAACGACTGGCGACACGCTGTGCGCGCCGTTGAAGCCGATCATCCTCGAGCGGATGGAATTTCCTGAGCCGGTCATCGAGGTCGCGGTCGAACCCAAGACCAAGGCCGACCAGGAGAAGATGGGCATCGCGCTCAATCGGCTTGCGCAGGAGGATCCGTCCTTCCGCGTCACGAGCGACAACGAAAGCGGCCAGACGATCATCAAGGGGATGGGCGAGCTTCACCTCGAAATTCTCGTCGATCGGATGCGCCGCGAGTTCAAGGTCGAAGCCAATGTCGGCGCGCCGCAGGTGGCGTACCGCGAGAGCTTGGCCAAGAAGGTCGACGTCGATTACACCCATAAAAAGCAGTCGGGTGGCTCGGGTCAGTTCGGGCGGATCAAATTTTCGGTCGAGCCCGGCGAGCGCGGTTCGGGCGTCGTCTTCCTCGACGAGGTCAAGGGCGGCAATATTCCGAAGGAATATATCCCTTCGGTCGAGAAGGGCATTCGTGAAATCGCCGCGACCGGCTCGCTGATCGGCTTCCCGATCATCGATTTCACCGCACGGCTGTATGACGGCGCGTATCACGACGTCGATTCGTCGGCGCTCGCGTTCGAAATTACCGGACGTGGCGGGATGCGCGAAGCGGCCGTCAAGGCCGGCATCAAGCTGCTCGAGCCGGTGATGAAGGTCGAAGTCGTTACCCCTGAAGATTTCATGGGCGACGTCATCGGCGATCTGAACAGCCGTCGCGGTCAGATTCAGGGGACCGACAGCCGAGGCAATGCACAAGTGATCGAGGCGATCGTCCCGCTCGCCAACATGTTCGGCTACGTCAACACGCTACGCTCGATGAGCCAGGGGCGCGCGCAGTACACGATGCAGTTCAGCCACTATGACGAGGTTCCGTCGAACGTGGCCGAGGAGATCAAGGCGAAGATGGCGTAACGCTGGACGCGCTTTACATTCACCGACACAGACACTAACGCCGCGCCTTCCGCGCGCGGCAAAACATTCGAAGGATGAGGGATCATGGGTAAGGCGAAATTCGAGCGGAACAAGCCGCACTGCAACATCGGCACCATCGGTCACGTCGATCATGGCAAGACGTCGCTGACCGCGGCGATCACCAAGATCCTCGCCGAAACCGGCGGTGCGACGTACACGTCGTATGCCGACATCGATAAGGCGCCCGAAGAGCGTGAGCGCGGCATCACCATCTCGACCGCGCACGTCGAGTATGAAACCGCCAATCGCCACTATGCCCACGTCGACTGCCCAGGCCACGCCGACTATGTGAAGAACATGATCACCGGCGCCGCGCAGATGGACGGCGCGATTCTCGTCGTGTCGGCGACCGACGGCCCGATGCCGCAGACCCGCGAGCACATCCTGCTCGCCAAGCAGGTCGGCGTCCCGGCGATGGTCGTCTTCATGAACAAGGTCGACCTCGTCGATGACGCCGAGATCCTCGAGCTCGTCGAAATGGAAATCCGCGAGCTTCTCGTGAAGTATGACTTCCCGGGCGACGATATTCCGATCACGCAGGGTTCGGCGGTCTGTGCCCTCGACGGCAAGCGCGACGATATCGGTCGCGAGGCGGTCATCGCTCTGATGAAGACGGTCGACGAATATATCCCGCAGCCCGAGCGTCCGCTTGATCGTCCGTTCCTGATGCCGATCGAAGACGTGTTCTCGATTTCCGGTCGCGGCACTGTCGTCACCGGTCGTGTCGAGAGCGGCATCGTCAAGGTCGGCGAGGAAGTCGAGATCGTTGGCATCAAGGACACGCGTAAGTCGGTCTGCACCGGCGTCGAGATGTTCCGCAAGCTGCTCGATCAGGGTCAGGCCGGCGACAACATCGGCGCGTTGCTCCGCGGCGTCGGGCGTGACGACGTCGAGCGTGGCCAGGTTCTCTGCAAGCCCGGCTCGATCAAGCCCCACAGCGAGTTCAAGGCAACCGTGTACGTGCTGTCGAAGGATGAGGGAGGCCGTCACACGCCGTTCTTCGCCAACTACCGCCCGCAGTTCTACTTCCGCACGACCGATGTCACCGGCACCGTCGAACTGCCCGAGGGCACAGAGATGGTCATGCCGGGCGACAGCGTCGAGCTGGCCGTCAAGTTGATCGCGCCGATCGCGATGGATCCGGGCCTTCGTTTCGCCATCCGTGAAGGTGGCCGGACCGTCGGGTCGGGCGTGGTTGCCACGATTACCAAGTAAGCGTATAGGGCCGCTCTCCCGATGATTCGACGGGAAGCGGCCCGGTTCGCCCGGGCCTTATTTTTTGAGATTTGAACGGTTGAAATGGAAACGCAGAACATCCGCATTCGCCTGAAGGCGTTCGACCACCGGGTCCTCGACATGGCCACGGGTGAGATCGCTGACACGGCGAAGCGGACAGGTGCCGCAATTCGCGGCCCGATTCCGCTGCCGACGCGGATCGAGCGTTTCACGGTCAACCGGAGTCCTCACGTCGACAAGAAGTCGCGTGAGCAGTTCGAAGTTCGTACGTACAAGCGTCTGCTCGACATCGTCGATCCGACGCCGCAGACGGTCGACGCATTGATGAAGCTCGACCTAGCAGCGGGTGTCGATGTCGAGATCAAGCTGCAGAGCTAGATCTGACCGAACATACGCGGAGCGAACTTTAATTAGTCACGCCCCTACGGGGGCCTCTGAGGGAAAGGAATTGATCATGCGCAGTGGCGTGATCGCGAAGAAAATGGGGATGACCCGCCTGTTCAAGGACGATGGTCGCCACGTCCCGGTAACAGTCTTGAGTCTTGAAAATTGCCAGGTCGTGTCGCAGCGCACGGTCGAGCGTGATGGCTATGTCGCCGTCCAGCTCGGTGCCGGCACCAAGAAAGTCAAGAACACGACCAAGCCTGAGCGCGGCCATTTCGCCGCCGCCGAGGTTGAGCCAAAAGCCCGCGTCGCCGAGTTCCGTGTGTCCGAGGATGCGCTGCTCGAAGCCGGTGCGTCGCTGTCGGCCGACCATTTCGTTGCTGGCCAGCTGGTCGACATTACCGGCGACACCGTTGGTAAGGGTTTTCAGGGCGGCATGAAGCGCTGGAACTTCGGCGGGCTTCGTGCCACCCACGGCGTCTCGGTCTCGCACCGCTCGCTCGGTTCGACCGGCCAGCGGCAGGATCCCGGCAAAGTGTTCAAAAACAAGAAGATGGCCGGCCACATGGGCGACCGTCAGCGCACCCAGCAGAACCTCGAAATCGTTTCGACCGACGTCGAGCGTGGGTTGATCTTCGTCAAGGGATCGGTTCCTGGGCACAAGGGCGGTTGGCTTCTCGTCAAGGACGCGGTCAAGGTCGCGCGCCATGCCGAGGCACCGTATCCTGCGTCGCTCAAGAGCGCGGCGAACGATGCTGCGCCGCAAGTCGATCACGTCGACGCCCCCGCAACAGAAGCAGAGGGCTGAGCCATGAAGCTTGCAGTCAAGACCCTCGATGCCGCCGACAGCGGTGATATCGAACTCAGCGACGCTGTCTTCGGCAAAGAAGCGCGCGTCGATATTCTTCACCGCGTCGTGACGTGGCAGCTCGAAAAGCGCCGTGCGACCGCACGCGGCGCCCGCGAGCGCTCCGATGTTGCGCGCACGGGCAAGAAGCTCGGCAACCAGAAGGGCGGCGGTGTCGCCCGCCACGGTAATCGCGGTGCGCCGCAGTTCACCGGCGGCGGTAAGGCCCACGGCCCGCGCGTCCGCGACTTCGATCCCGGCCTCAACAAGAAGATCCGCCAACTTGGCCTCGGCATCGCGTTGTCGGTCAAGGCGGCCGAAGGCAAATTGATGATCGTCGAGAACTTTACGCTCGGCGAGGCCAAGACCAAGTCACTGCTCGCTCGTCTGGCCGGTCTCGGCGTGACGAACGGTCTGTTCGTCGACGGTGCAACGACCGATCTGCACTTCGGCATGGCGTGCGCCAATCTTGAGAAGATCGACATTATGCCCGCCGTCGGCGCGAACGTGTACGACATCCTCAACCACGACATGCTGGTGCTGACCCGCGCCGCCGTCGCTGCCCTGGAGGCGCGCGTCAATGGCTAAGCCGCAACCCACAACGATCGACCTGAAGCATTACGACATCGTCGTGAAGCCGGTCATCACCGAGAAGTCGACGCTGGTCAGCGAGTTCAACCAGGTCGTGTTCAAGGTCGCCAAGACGTCGTCGAAGCCTGAGATAAAGGCTGCGGTCGAGGCTCTGTTCGGCGTCCGCGTCCTTTCGGTCAATACGTTGATCCAGAAGGGCAAGAACAAGCGCTTCAAGGGCAAGCCCTATACGCGCTCGGACGAAAAGAAAGCGATCGTGACGCTCGCCGAAGGCGACCGCATCGACGTGACGACCGGCATCTAGGGGGAATCAGAGATGGCTCTCAAGCATTATAATCCGACCAGCCCCGGTCGCCGTGGTCTGATCCTCGTCGACCGCTCGGCACTCCACAAGGGGCGTCCGGTCAAGGCGCTGACCGAAGGTCTGCGCAAGTCGGGCGGGCGTAACAACATGGGCCACGCGACTGCACGCGGCATCGCCGGTGGTCACAAGCAGTTGTATCGTATCGTCGATTTCAAGCGTCGCGAATGGGACGTCGCCGCGACGGTCGAGCGGATCGAATACGACCCCAATCGTTCGGCGTTCATCGCCCTCGTCAAGTATCCCGACGGCAAGCAGTCGTACATCCTCGCACCGCAACGCCTCGCCGTTGGCGACAGCGTTACAGCGGGCAAGAAGGTCGACGTCAAGCCGGGCAATGCGATGGAAATCGGTCAGATGCCGGTCGGCACGATTGTTCACAATGTCGAACTGAAGCCTGGCAAGGGCGGCCAGATGGCGCGCGCCGCCGGGACCTTCGTTCAGGTTGTCGGGCGGGACCGCGGCATGGTCATCATCCGGTTGAACTCGGGCGAGCAGCGTTACACCCACGCCAATTGCATGGCGACGGTAGGCGCGGTGTCGAACCCCGACAACTCGAATACCAACCACGCCAAGGCCGGACGCACCCGCTGGCTCGGCCATCGTCCGCTCACGCGCGGCGTTGCCAAGAACCCTGTCGACCATCCGCATGGCGGTGGTGAAGGCCGGACTTCGGGTGGTCGTCACCCGGTCACGCCGTGGGGTAAGCCGACCAAGGGCGCAAAGACCCGGTCGAACAAGTCGACCGACAAGATGATCATCCGGTCGCGCCACGCCAAGAAGAAGAAGGGCTAACCGATGAGCCGCTCCGTTTGGAAAGGTCCGTTCGTCGACCTGCACGTCCTCAAGAAGGCCGAAACCGCGCAAGCCGGTGGCGGTGGCCGTGGTCCGATTAAGACCTGGTCGCGCCGTTCGACGATCCTGCCGCAGTTCGTCGGACTGGTGTTCAGCGTCTATAACGGACGCAAGTTCATCCCCGTGTCGGTCAACGAGGACATGGTCGGCATGAAGCTCGGCGAGTTCGCGCCGACGCGCACATTCACCGGCCACGCCGCCGACAAGAAGAGCAAGCGCTGATGAGCAAATCGTCATCTCCGCGCCGGGTCGGCGACAAGGAGGCCTTGGCCGTTGCGACCACGCTTCGTGGTTCGCCGTACAAGCTCAACCTCGTTGCCGGGTTGATCCGTGGCCGCAAGGCGTCGGAAGCCCTCAACATCCTTCAGTTCTCGACGAAGGGTTTTGCGCCCGACGTGCGCAAGGTGCTTGCCAGCGCGATTGCCAATGCCGAGAACAATCACAACCTCGATGTCGACGCGCTCGTCGTCAAGGAAGCCAGCGTCGGTAAGGCAATCGTGATGAAGCGCTTTACGCCGCGTGCGCGTGGTCGCGCGTCGGCGATCGTCAAGCCGTTTAGCCGCATCCGCATCGTCGTGCGCGAGCTCGGCGAGGCCGACTACGCGCCCAAGACTCCTTCGGAGCAGGCATAATGGGTCATAAATCCAACCCGATCGGGCTCCGGCTGCAGATCAACCGGACGTGGGACAGCCGCTGGTTCGCCGAAGGCGAAGACTATGGCCGCCTGCTGATCGAAGACATCAAGATCCGTAATTTCATCATGAAGACGCAGCCGCAGGCCGCGATCTCCAAGGTGGTGATCGAGCGTCCGGCGAAGCTGTGCCGCGTCTCGATCTACGCGGCGCGCCCCGGTGTCATCATCGGCAAGAAGGGCGCCGACATCGAGAAGCTGCGCCAGCAGATCGCAACGATGACCAAGAGCGACGTGTCGCTCAACATCGTCGAACTTCGCAAGCCCGAGGTCGACGCGCGGCTCGTCGCGCAGGGGATCGCCGATCAGCTCGAGCGCCGTATTGCGTTCCGCCGGGCGATGAAGCGTGCGGTCCAGTCGGCGATGCGCCTTGGGGCCGAGGGCATCAAGGTGTCATGCGGTGGCCGTCTCGGCGGGGCCGAAATCGCGCGCAGCGAGCAGTATCGCGAAGGTCGCGTGCCGCTCCACACGCTGCGCGCGCACATGGATTATGCCGAGGCGCAGGCGCACACCGCTTACGGGGTGTGCGGCGTCAAGGTGTGGATCTTCAAGGGCGAGATTCTCGGCCACGATCCGATGTCGCAGGACCGCCTGATGTTGGAGGCCCAGACGTCGGGCGTCCGTCCGGCGCGTGAAGGCCGCTAGACATGTTACAGCCCAAGAAAACCAAGTTTCGCAAGCAGTTCAAGGGTCGCATCCACGGCGACGCCAAGGGTGGCACGGCGCTCAACTTCGGCGCTTTCGGCCTTAAGGCGATGGAGCCCGATCGTCTGACCGCACGCCAGATCGAGGCGGCGCGTCGCGCGATCAGCCGTCACATAAAGCGTGCCGGCCGGTTGTGGATTCGCATCTTCCCCGACGTTCCGGTTTCGTCGAAGCCTGCCGAAGTCCGCATGGGCAAGGGTAAGGGCGCGCCGGAATTCTGGGCCGCGAAGGTCAAGCCCGGTCGCATCCTGTTCGAGCTCGACGGTGTCCCGCATGACGTCGCCAAGGGTGCGTTCGAGCGTGCGGCGGCCAAGCTGCCGATCAAGGTCAAGACGGTCGTTCGCCTCGGTGAGCCGACCGGTGAGGTGACGAAGTGATGAAGACGAAAGACCTCCGTCCGCAGACCGACGACCAGATCGCGTCCGCGCTGGGCGAGCTGAAGCGCGAGCAGTTCAACCTGCGCTTCCAGGCGGCCACCGGCCAGATGGAACGTCCAAGTCGCGTCCGCGAGGTGCGCCGGACGATTGCCAAGATCAAGACGCTTCAGGGCCAGCGTGCCGCCGAAGTGACGAAGGAAGCCTGATGCCGAAGCGAATTCTCCAGGGCAAGGTCGTGTCCGACAAGGGCGACAAGACGATCATCGTTCTCATCGAGCGCAAGATCACTCACCCGGTATACGGGAAGATCATGCGCCGCTCGAAGAAGTATCACGCCCACGATGAGGGCAATGTCATCAAGGAAGGCGACGAGGTCCGCATTCAGGAATGCGCCCCGATGTCCAAGCTGAAGACGTTCAAGGTTCTGGAGAAGGTCGGATGACCAGCCTCCTCATTAAGAAGGGATCGAATCGATGATCCAGATGCAGACGAACCTCGACGTCGCCGACAACAGCGGTGCCAAGCGGGTGATGTGCATCAAGGTGCTCGGCGGGTCGAAGCGTCGCTTCGCCGGCGTCGGCGATGTCATCGTCGTGTCGATCAAGGAAGCCGCACCGAAGGGCAAGGTCAAGAAGGGCGACGTCCACCGTGCCGTCGTCGTTCGCACCGCGAAGGACATTCGTCGTGCAGATGGCTCGGTCATCCGCTTCGACGGCAATGCCGCCGTGCTGATCAACAAGAACGAGGAGCCGATCGGCACCCGTATCTTTGGGCCGGTGGTGCGCGAGCTGCGTGCGTCGGGCCATATGAAGATCATCAGCCTTGCGCCGGAGGTGCTGTAATGAGTGCCGCAAAAATCAAGAAGGGCGATAAGGTCGTTGTCCTGTCCGGCAAGGACAAGGGCAAGCACGGCGTTGTCACCAGCGCGATGCCGAAGGTTGGCAAGGTCGTCGTCGGCGGCATCAACATGATGACGCGGCACACCAAGCCGAGCCAGGCAAACCCACAGGGCGGCCTGATCAAGTCCGAAGCGCCGATGTTCGTGTCGAAGGTGGCGATCGAGGACCCGAAGACGGGCAAGCCGACGCGCGTCGGTTTCAAGATTATGGAAGACGGTCGCAAGGTACGGATTGCCAAGCGGTCGGGAGAGCAGATCGATGGCTGATGTCGCCAACCTTACCCGGATGCAGCAGCTGTACGTGGACACGATCCGCGGCCAGATGACCGAGCAGTTCGGCTATAAGAACCTGATGCAGGTTCCCAAGATCGACAAGATCGTCATCAACATGGGTGTTGGCGACGCGACGCAGGACAAGAAGCTGGTCGACACCGCTGCCGCCGAAATGGCGCTGATTGCGGGCCAGAAGCCGGTGATCTGCAAGGCGAAGAAGTCGGTCGCCGTGTTCAAGCTGCGCGAAGGCATGCCGATCGGCTGCAAGGTCACGCTGCGCCGCGAGAAGATGTACGAATTTCTCGATCGGCTCGTCACCATCGCGCTACCGCGCGTCCGCGACTTTCGTGGGTTGAACCCGAAGTCGTTCGACGGTCGGGGTAATTACGCGATGGGCCTGAAGGAACAGCTCGTGTTCCCCGAGATCAACTACGACCGCATCGGCAAGGTGCGCGGTATGGATGTGATCATCACCACCACCGCGAACACCGACGACGAGGCGCGCGCGTTGTTGTTTGCCTTCGGCCTGCCGTTCACCGGCATGGTCGACCAGAAGAAGGCTGCCTGACATGGCCAAGAAGAGTTCGGTCAACAAGAACGAGCACCGCAAGGCGCTGGTCAAGAAGTATGCGCCGAAGTTCGCTGCCTTGAAGGCGATCGCCGCCGACGAGACCAAGGACGAAAGCGAGCGGTTGATGGCGCGCCTCAAGATGAGCGAGCTGCCGCGTAACGCGACGCCGGGTCGCGTCCGCAATCGGTGCGAACTGACCGGGCGTAGCCGTTCGGTTTATCGCAAATTCAAACTTTCGCGGATCATGCTGCGTGAATTGGGCAACAAGGGCCTGATCCCCGGCCTGACGAAGTCGAGCTGGTAACGCTATGTCGATGACCGACCCCATCGGTGACATGCTCACCCGCATCCGCAACGGCCAGCAGGCGCGCAAGGACAGTGTCCTGACGCCCGCGTCAAAGCTGCGCGCGCGTGTGCTCGATGTTCTCCAGCGTGAAGGTTACATCCGCGGCTACGGCGATTCCGCCGATGCCGGCCCGGGTGCTTCGATCCGCATCGACCTCAAGTATTTCGAAGGGCAGCCGGCGATCCAGCACGTCGCGCGCGTTTCGAAGCCCGGTCGCCGCGTCTATTCGGGGGCGCAGGATTTGCCGCGCATCCGTAACGGCCTCGGCATCGTCATCGTCTCGACGCCTAAGGGTGTTCTGTCCGACGCGGAAGCGCGCGAACAGAATGTCGGCGGCGAAGTCCTCTGTCAGGTGTTCTGATGTCACGCATCGGTAAAAAATCAGTCGCAGTCCCGGCCGGCGTTTCGGCGACAATCGCGGACGGCATCCTGAGCGTGAAGGGCCCGAAGGGTTTGCTCACGCTCTCGATGGTGCCCGACATTGCCTATACGGTTGACGGCGACGCGATCAGCGTCATGCCGGCGAACGACAGCAAGACGGCGCGGGCGTATTGGGGCATGCAGCGGACGTTGGTGTCGAACCTCGTCGTCGGCGTCTCGACAGGCTTCACCAAAGTGCTCGAAATCACCGGCGTCGGCTATCGTGCGAATGTCCAGGGGTCGAACCTTAAGTTGCAGCTCGGTTATAGCCACGACGTCGACTATCCGATCCCCGAAGGCATCGCGATCAAGACGCCCGATCAGACGACCGTCGAGATCAGCGGTGCCGACAAGCAGCAGGTCGGCCAAGTCGCGGCCGAAATTCGCCGCTGGCGGAAGCCCGAGCCGTACAAGGGCAAGGGTATCAGATATCGCGGCGAGTTTATCTTCCGCAAGGAAGGGAAGAAGAAGTAATGTCCAAGGGTCTTTCCCTGTTCGAGAAGCGTCGGCGTCGAGTCCGCACCGCGCTTCGTGTCAAGGCCGGTCAGCGCCCGCGCCTGTCGATCCATCGCTCGTCGCAGCATATCTATGCTCAGGTGATCGACGACAATGCTGGCGTTACCATCGCCAGTGCGTCGACGCTCGAAAAGGACGTTCGCGACGTCACTGGCGCGACAACGGCGGCGGCGTCCGACGTGGGCAAGCGGCTCGCTGAGCGCGCCAAGGCCGCTGGCGTCAGTACGGTCGTATTCGATCGCGGTGGTTTCCTGTTTCACGGTCGGGTCCGGGCGCTTGCCGAAGGTGCTCGCGAAGCCGGGCTGGAGTTTTAAGACATGGGTATGGAACCTCGTAGCGGCGGCCCCGGCGGCGGCGGCCCTGGTGGCGGCGGACGTGGCCCCGGCGGCAATCGCAGCGGTCCCGGCGGCGGCAACCGTGGCGGCCCAGGCGGCAATCGCGGCAACAATGATCGCAACAACCGCGGTGGTCGCGGCGGCCCGACGGGTGATGGCGGCGAAGAGCTGATCGAGAAGCTCGTCCACATCAACCGCGTGTCGAAGACGGTCAAGGGCGGTAAGCGCTTCGGCTTTGCCGCGCTCGTCGTCGTCGGTGACGGCAAGGGTCGCGTCGGCTTCGGTCACGGCAAGGCGCGCGAAGTTCCCGAGGCGATCGCCAAGGGCACGGCTGCTGCGAAGAAGGCGATGATCCGCGTGCCACTGCGCGATGGCCGGACGCTGCACCATGATGCTTACGGCCACTTCGGCGCGGGCAAGGTCTATGTCCGCTCGGCAGCGCAGGGGACCGGCATCATCGCTGGGGGCCCGATGCGTGCGGTGTTCGAGGCGCTCGGCGTCGCCGATGTCGTCACGAAGTCTGTGGGCACGAACAATCCGTACAATATGATCCGTGCGACGTTCGCGTCGCTGACCGATCAGACGAGCCCGAAGGCTGTCGCGCAGCGTCGCGGCAAGAAGATCGCCGACCTGATGGCACGGCGGGGCGATGCCTCGGCGCGGACCGTCGAAGCCGACGCCGAAGCCGTCGCCTGAGGATAATGACCATGGCTGAAACGAAAACCACGGCGAAGGCCACTTCTGCCAAAGCGACCCCGGCGGCGAAGACTGCCCGGGTAGCGAAGGCGGCCCCGGTCGCCAAGGCTGCAGCAGCCACGGCGACGGTTAAGGCAGCGCCGACCAAGACGGCTACGCCGAAATCCGCGCCTGCGACCAAGGCGACCGCTGCGTCGACCGGGGCTCGGGTCCGTGTCACCCAGATCGGGTCGCACATCCGTCGTCGGCCTGACCAGCAGGCGACGCTGGTCGGACTTGGCCTCAACAAGATGCACCGTTCCCGCGAGCTCGAGGATACACCTTCGGTTCGTGGTATGATCCGCAAGGTTGCGCATCTGGTGAAGGTCGAAGTTTAGCCGCCGACCGTCATCGCCGCACTCGCGGGGATGGCAGTTTTATCAATCCGCGCGACCCTAGCGAAAGCGAGTGCACACCATGAAACTGAACGATCTCCACGATAATCCCGGTGCGCGTAAGTCGCGCGTCCGCGTCGGCCGCGGTATCGGTTCGGGCGTCGGCAAGACCGCCGGGCGCGGCCAGAAGGGCCAGAAGAGCCGTTCGGGCGTTGCGATCAAGGGCTTCGAGGGCGGGCAGATGCCGCTCCACATGCGGATCCCGAAGCGCGGCTTCAACAATATTTTCCGCATCGAATATGCTGAGATCAATCTCGGCACGCTGCAAAAGGCGATCGACGCTGGCAAGATCGAAGCTGGTGCGACGCTCGACGGTGCGGCGCTCGTCGCGGCGGGCGTCATCAGCCACGCACGTGAAGGCATTCGCGTCCTTGGCAAGGGCGTTCTAACCGCCGCTCTCCATCTGAAGGTCGCCGGATCCAGCGCCAGCGCCAAGGCTGCCGTCGAGGCCGCCGGCGGTTCGCTCACCGTTCCTCCGGTCAAGGTCGTGATCGACGCCGAAGCTGCGAAGGCCGCCCGTGCGGCTGCGCGCGCCGCGAAGGCAAAGGGCTAAAGTTCTCGTCTATCATCCCCGCGAAAGCGGATCCCGGGCTTCCGCAAACCGTTGGTGGGTTCCCGTTTGCGCTGGGATGACATTTCGGAGTTGGTAGGGAGCGTCGCCGCGCCTATCTAGCATCGGCACACGACCGGCCCTCGGGGGGGTCGCCGACAGTCAGGATCGTACATGGCGTCTTCAGCGCAACAACAGCAGCTCGCCGCCAGCCTCAGTCTGGCGAACTTCGGTAAGGCGACCGAACTCAAGAAGCGACTATGGTTCACCCTTGGCGCGCTGATCGTGTTCCGCCTCGTGTCGTTCGTGCCGTTGCCGGGGATCGACCCAGAAGCGTTGAACTCGCTGTTCGCCCGCACCCAGGGCGGCGTCCTCGATTTCTTCAACATGTTCTCGGGCGGTGCGCTTCAGCGGATGAGCCTGATTGCGCTTGGCGTAACGCCGTACATCACCGCGTCGATCATCATCCAGCTGTGCACCAGCCTCGTTCCGGCGCTGATGTCGCTCAAAAAGGAAGGCGAGACCGGGCGCAAGAAGCTCAACCAGTATACGCGTTACGGCACCGTCCTACTTACCGCGATCCAGGGCTATGGCATCGCTGTCGGGCTCGAGGGCTGGGGCGCCGGAACCGGTGTGGCGGCGGTCATCAACCCGGGCATCTTCTTTCAGGTTTCAACCGTCATTACGCTGATCGGGGGCACGATGTTCCTCATGTGGCTCGGTGAGCAGATCACCAGCCGCGGCATCGGCAACGGCATTTCGCTGATCATCATGGCCGGCATCGTCAGTCACTTGCCGGTTTCGGTTGGCCAGTTGTTCGAACAGACACGAACCGGCGCGGTCTCACTGCCGTTCATTCTCATGGTCGCGGTACTTGGACTTGGCACGATCGGTTTCATCTGTCTGATGGAGCGTGCCCAGCGCAAGATCCTGATCCAGTATCCCAAGCGCCAGGTCGGCACGCGCCAGTATCAGGGCGACAGCTCGTTCCTGCCACTCAAGATCAACACCAGCGGCGTCATCCCGCCGATCTTCGCGTCGTCGCTGCTGCTGATGCCGCTGACGGTCGCGCAGTTTCTTGGCAAGGGCGGCAATGGTCCCGACTGGTTGTTGACGGTGACAACCCAGCTGCAGCGCGGTGCCCCGGTGTATATGGCCATGTACGCCGCCGGGATCATCTTCTTCAGTTTCTTCTACACCGCCGTCGTTTTCAACCCCGAGGAGACGGCCGAGAACCTCAAGAAGTACGGCGGTTTCATCCCCGGCATCCGTCCCGGCGTCCGGACAAGCGAATATCTCGACTATGTACTGACCCGCATCACCGTTATCGGCGCGGCGTATCTGACCATAATCTGCCTGTTGCCCGAATTTCTGACGTCGAAGGTCGGGATCGCCGCGAGTTTCGGCGGCACGTCGTTGCTCATCATCGTCAACGTGACGATGGATACAGTTGCGCAGATTCAATCACATCTGCTAGCCCATCAGTACGAAGGACTGATCAAGAAGTCCAAGCTGCGGGGAAATCGCCGATGACCGGGTACGCGCCACTGTGAATATCATCCTGCTCGGACCCCCAGGGGCCGGCAAGGGGACCCAGGCGAGCCGTCTCGAGCGCGAGCACGGCATGGTCCAGTTGTCGACCGGCGACATGCTGCGCGCTGCCGTTGCCGCCGGAACCTCGGTCGGGCTTCGCGCCAAGGCTGTGATGGACGCAGGCGAGCTGGTGTCGGACGATATCGTCAACGGCATCCTGTCGGATCGCCTCGACGCCGCCGATGCGCGGGCAGGGTTCACTCTCGACGGCTATCCCCGGACGCAGGTTCAGGCCGAATCGCTCGACGCGATGCTCAGCGCCAAGGGGCTGCGGCTCGATCACGTTATCGAACTCGAGGTTGACGAGGACGCGCTCGTCGACCGGATCACCGGACGCTTCACCTGCGCCAAGTGCGGCGAGGGGTATCACGACCGCTACAAACAACCGGCGGTCGCGGGGACGTGCGACGTTTGCGGCAGTCACGATTTCAAACGTCGCCCCGACGATAATGCCGCGACGGTTCGCACACGAATGGCCGAATACCGCGCCAAGACCGCGCCGATTCTGCCGTATTACGATGCGCGTGGTCTTGTCGCCCGCGTCGACGGTATGGCGGCAATGGCGGTGGTCAACGCCGAGATCGAGGCAGTGTTGGGAACTAAAGTCGGCGGGCTTGAACGAGCGCTTGACTCTTCGGGGTTTGCTGCCTAGCTACCCCGCTTCCGATCAACCGGAAGACAGGCCGGAACGCCCCATGGCGCTCCGGTCGTTTATATTGAACCAGCCATTTTTCCGGCTGGATGCTTTGAGATGGGACAGCGCCCAGCCGTCCCGTGGAGCTTGGGAGAATAATCTGTGGCACGTATCGCGGGCG
>JBBRQR010000022.1:0-17090 GCA_038226115.1 Sphingomonadales bacterium
GGCAACTCCGGATGTAGCGGTAAAGCGGGGCTGGTAGCGGGAGGGGGGCGGCCAAGTCAAGGAAACTCGCCTTGACCGGTGCGCGCCTTTCCCCTAACCGACCCGCTTCGCAATTGGCCCCGCACGTCCGGTGAAGCGGTGGCCGCGTATGACAGACTTGGTCATGCGGTGCGGTTCCGGGCCGTCGCTGGTTCAGCGATGTCACAGCAAATTGGACGTGGATTATGTCGAAGCGCGCTAACGCGAAGTATAAACTCGATCGCCGCATGGGCGAAAACATCTGGGGCCGCCCGAAGTCGCCGGTCAACAAGCGCGAATACGGCCCCGGCCAGCACGGCCAGCGCCGCAAGGGCAAGGTATCCGACTTCGGCATCCAGCTTCGCGCCAAGCAGAAGCTCAAGGGCTATTACGGCGACGTCACCGAGCGTCAGTTCCGCGCGACCTACGCCGAAGCGGTCCGTATGAAGGGCGACACCAGCCAGAACCTGATCGGCCTGCTCGAGCAGCGCCTCGACATGGTCATTTTCCGCGCCAAGTTTGCGCCGACGATCTTCGCCGCGCGCCAGATCGTCAACCACGGTCACATCCTCGTCAACGGCCGCCGCTGCAACATCGCCAGCGCCAAGGTCAAGCCGGGCGACGTCGTCGAACTGGGCACCAAGGCCAAGGAAATGGCGCTCGTCCTCGAAGCGATGGGCCTCGCCGAGCGCGACATCCCCGAATTCCTGATCGTCGACGGCGCCAAGGCGACCTATGTCCGCGTGCCGACGCTCGACGAGGTTCCTTACGCAGTGAAGATGGAGCCGAATTTGGTCGTGGAGTTCTACAGCCGATAGGCCGAAGCGCGGCGCGCGATTAGTCGAGAAATGCCCTTCGCATTCCTCGACTAATCGGCGACTTGCGTGCGGCCCGGACGGCGGGTCGGCGAACTCTCCTCGCCGAACCCGTCCGACGGCGCGGCTTTGCCGCGACCCATGCGCTAACGCTGACCTTTCTTCCCCGCCCGCGCCGCCGTCACCGCCGCGACCAATTTCTCATACCCCACCGCGCCGCTCAGCACGCGGTCGCCGATGATAAAGCTGGGTGTCCCCGTCAGCCCGAGCGCGCGGCCCAACTCGATGTTTTTCTTTAATTCCGCCTTCAATGCCGGGTTGGCAAAGTCGGCGGCGACGCGGCGCTCGTCGAGCCCCGCCGCGCGGACGAGTGCAACGGTGCGCTCGCGGTCGACCTTGCCCTCGGTTTCGAACAGCCGGTCGTGGAGAGCGGCATACTTGCCCTGCTTCGCCGCCGACAGCGCCGCCATCGCCGCTTCGCCCGAGCCGTCGGACAGGACGGGAAAATCACGATAGACGACGCGCAGCTTGGGGTCGGCCGCGATCAGCCGCTTGAGATCGTTATGCGCCACCCGGCAATAGGGGCAGGCATAGTCGAAAAACTCGACGACGGTGACATCGCCGTTGGGGTTGCCGCCGACCGCTCCGGGAAAGGGCGTCTCGACCTCGGCACGGTTCGTCCGCAGCGCGCGGGCAAAGTCGCGCGACTGCATCCCGGCCATCGCCTCGGGGATGATTTCGGGATGCGCGAGGATATAGTCATGGACGATGCGCTCGATCGCGGCCTTGTCGGTCGGCGCGATCTTCTGCCCACCGCAGCCGCTCGCGGTCAGAAGAATCGCGAATGCGGTCAGGCCCTTGATCATCGGTGTTTCTTCCTCGCGAGCTCATTCTGCTCGACCTGAGCGATGTCGTCGGCGCGGAGCCAGTCGCGGCTTCCCGCTGGTAAACCGGCGAGGGCGATCTTCGCGCTCAGCGCGGCGCGCTTGGAATCGCCGTCGAGGGCGTAGCGCTCGGCGGTGGCGAGGGCGGCGCGTGCGGTATCGCCCTCATGGTCGTAGACGACGCCGAGCTCGTACCACGCGAATGGGTTCTCACGATCGGCGGCGACGGCCTGCCGCAACAACGGCTTGGCCTCGGCGAAATCGGTCGGGTCGTCGGTCGACAGGAGCGCGTGGCCGAGGAGCGTCGCGATCAGCGGCTGGCGTGGTGCGGCGGCGACGGCGGCGCGCAGCACCGGCAGCGAGGCCTTGGCCTGCCCACTTTCGAGCAGGATCTGTCCTTTTAGTTCAAGGAAAAAGGCGTCGCCGGGATGGCGTGTCAGGAGCGCGTCGACCTCGCGGAGCGCAGCGTCGGGCTCGGCACTCTTGTGATAGGCATAAGCGTGGGCGTAGCGCGCCGGGTCGCTCGTCGCGCTCACCGGGTAAAGCTGAAAGGCGCGTGCCGGGTCCTCGACAAAGCCGACGAGCTTCGCCTTCACCCGCTGGAAACGCGCTTCGAGCGCCGGATCGGGCGGCGCGGTCCACGCCGGTGACGCGCGGTAGACTGCATCGAGGATCGCGATGCGCTCCCCGTCGAGCGGGTGGGTGCGCCCGTAGCTGTTTTTCTGCGGCAACCCGGCACGATACTCCAGCCCCTGCAAGCGATTGAAAAAGCCGATACTTCCGCGTCCCGACAAAGCGGCTTTGGCAAGATAAGACGCGCCCGCAAGGTCGGCGCTGCTTTCCTGGTCGCGGCTGTACGACAGGACACCGGCCTGGGCGGAGGCGACTCCGAGGCCGAGGACGCCAAGCCCCGCCTCGGGGGCACCGAGCGCGGCGAGGCCGACGGCGGCGATCAGCGACAGGATCGAGATGTGGTTGGCGCGCCCGATCGCATCGCCGGTGCGGACGTTATGCCCCCCAGCGATATGGCCGAGTTCGTGGGCGATAACCCCCTGCAGCCAGTTGACATCGTCGGCGTTCTCGATAAGCCCCGAATAAATAAAGACATTCTGCCCGCCCCCGGCAAAGGCATTGATCTCCGGGCTGCTGACGAGGATGATCTGGACCGATGCCGGTGTTAGCCCGGCGGCGAGGATCAACGGGCGCGCGACCTCCTTGAACAGCGCCTCGGTCTCGGCATCGCGCAGGACTTCTTCGGCGCGCAACGGGGTCGCGAGGGTCGCCGCGAGGACGGTCAGGATGGCGAAATGGCGCGCGAGGGACGGCATCGACGGCATGTCGGTCGATTAACCTGAACGCCGGGTGAAGGCGAGGGGCGTGGGCCAGACAGCGGCACCGCTGCGGTCCGCGAGGGCCGCGTGGCACAGACCCTGCGCGAATTGGGTTGCGGTACGCGGGACCGGGGCGCGCGGAACTGAATGCGCGCCCCGGTCGGTCGTCAGTTGCCGAAGGTCCGCTGCCACCAGCCACCCTTGCGCGGAGCCGGCACCTCGGGTGCCGCCGACGTTTCGGGGGCCGGGCTGGCCGTTGCCACCGGGGCTTTGACGGGCGACGTTGCCGGAGCTTCGGGCTCGGCGTCGCTTGTGGGCGCGACGACACCTGGCGCGGGGGCAACCGCATCCGCCTTCCGCCGCGTGCGGCGCGGTTTCGGTGCGGGGGTGTTGTCGACCGGTGCCGCCATTTCGGCGACGGCGGCTGGCGTGGCGACGGGTTCCTCGACCGGCGCGACCTTGGCGCGCGACCGGCGCGGCTTCTTTACCGGCGCGGTCGGCTCGTCGTCGGCAGCGACTGGCGCCGGAGCGGCAGTCGTTTCGGCAGGTGTCGCGCTGTCTGCGTCGACCGCCGTTGCCGCAGATGCTTCGTCGGCGGGTGCCGTATCATCGCCGGTCGCGGGACCGCCTTCGCGGCGGCGACCGCGTCCGCCACGGCGGCGGCGGCGCGGCTTATCGTCGCTGCCGACCGTATCGGCGTCGACGCTCTCGGCGGTTGCCAGAGCAGCGACACCGTCGCCGACGGTTTCAACATCGTCACCCTCGGCAACTGACTCCGACGCAGCTTCGGGCAGGCGGTCGCGGCCCCCGGCACTCCCACCAGAACCGCCACCGCCACGACGGCGGCGACGGCGACGTCCGGTGCCGTCGGCCCCGTCGCGATCACCGCTGCGGGCGTCGGTCGGCGTGGCGTCGCCACCGTCATCGAGCGGCTCGCCGTCACCAGGCGCACCTTCGAGCTCACCGCCGGGTTCACCGCCGGGCTGGCTATCGCCAGCCGCACTTGGGTTTTCGTCGCGTCGTCCGCGACGGCGACGGCCGCGTCCGCGCCCGCCATCGCCGCGCTCGCCACGACCGCTTTCGCTGCGCCCGTCCTCGCGGTCGCCGTCGTCGCGCTCGCCATTGTCGTCGTCGTCGTAATCGTCGCGGTCCTCGGCGGTCGCGACCTCGTCGTCGTCGACGATCGTGACCGGGGCGGGGAGCGGCGTCATCACCACCGGGTTCACCGGCGGCGGTCCGGCGGCGTCGAGGACGAAGTTCGGCCCCATCAGCGTCTCATCGGGGATCGTCTCGATATCGACGCCGTAGCGTTCCTCCAGCTCGACGACGTCGGCGCGCTTGCGATTAAGGATGTACATCGCAACTTCGAGGCCGGCGCGGAGCTGGAAAGCGTCGTTCTTGCCCTTGATCGCTTCGGCTTCGAGCGCGCGGAGCGCTGCCAACGCCGCCGAGCCGACCGAGCGGACATAACCCGAGCCGTCGCACATCGGGCAGACATGGGTCGATGCTTCGAGAACGCCGGTGCGCAGCCGCTGGCGGCTCATCTCCATCAGCCCAAAGCTGCTGATCCGCCCGATCGCGATGCGCGCACGATCGTTTTTCATCGCCTCCTTCATCGCCTTTTCGACGCGGCGATTGTTGCCGCCGATCTCCATGTCGATGAAGTCGATCACCACCAGCCCCGCCATGTCGCGCAGGCGCAGCTGGCGGCCGATTTCGTCGGCGGCTTCAAGGTTGGTTTTGTACGCCGTCTCTTCGATACCGTGCTCGCGCGTCGAGCGGCCCGAGTTGACGTCGATCGAGACCAGCGCCTCGGTCGGGTTGATGACGATATAACCACCCGATTTTAGCTGGACGACGGGCTGGTACATCCCCGCGAGGCTCGCCTCGACGCCGAATCGTTGGAACAGGGGGACGGCATCGGTGTAATGGACGACCTTGGCGACATGGGTCGGCATCAGCAGATCCATAAAGGTCGATGCCGCCTTGAACCCGGCTTCGCCGTCGACGAGCACCTGTTCGATCTCGCGACTATAGATGTCGCGGATCGCGCGCTTGATCAGGTCCGAATCCTGGTGGACGAGGCACGGCGCGACGCTGCTAAGCGTCGTGTCGCGGATTTCATCCCACAGACGGGTGAGGTAATCGAAGTCGCGCTTGATCTCGGTGCGGGTGCGCTTGAGCCCGGCGGTGCGGACGATCGCGCCCATCCCGGCGGGAAGCTGGAGGTCGGCCATTACCTGCTTCAGCCGTTTGCGATCGGACAGGTTCGAAATCTTGCGGCTGATTCCGCCGCCATTCGCCGTGTTGGGCATCAAGACGCAAAAGCGCCCGGCGAGGCTGAGGTACGTCGTCAGCGCCGCGCCCTTGTTGCCGCGCTCCTCCTTGACGACCTGAACGAGGATCACCTGGCGGCGACGGATGACTTCCTGAATCTTATACTTGCGGCGGAGCGCCTGACGCTGGCGGCGCAGCACGTCCGACCCGGCATCGTCGGCCCCGCCGGTGACGTGGATTTCCTCCCCGTCCTCGCCGATTTCGGGCTCGTCGTGATGATCTTCGGCGGCGAGTTCGGCCTCTTCACGAAGCAGCGCCTCGCGGTCTTCACGCGGGATCTGGTAATAGTCGGGGTGGATTTCAGCGAAGGCAAGGAAGCCGTGACGGTTGCCACCGTAATCGATGAACGCCGCCTGCAACGACGGTTCGACGCGGGTGACCTTGGCGAGATAGATGTTGCCTTTGAGCTGCTTGCGCTCGGCGGCCTCGAAATCAAATTCCTCGATGCGAGTTCCGTTGATGACGGCGACCCGAGTCTCTTCCGGGTGGCGGGCGTCGATCAGCATGCGCTGGGACATTCTTGTGCTCCATGGCGCGCGGGGAGCCGGCAGCGACTGCGCTGCGGCAAACGCGCGAAAAAAAGGCCGTCGCACGCGCAGCAATGCGGAGCGATCGACCGGGCATCGGGTGGGGTAATGGGGGCGCGGCGGCTGGGCGATTCGGGCGCAGCACCGGGGCGACCATGCGGTCGCTTCCGGTTGAACGCTGCTGCTTCGACGTCATGCGACCCTAACTTCTTCGGACGGCGCGTGAAGCGCGGGGATGGCTCCCGTGCGTCGCGTAGACCCGTCGAGAACTTGGGTAGCACCGGATAGGAGCGGGGACAATGGGGATGGCGAGGTTGCGATGATCCTCTTTTAGGCGCGACGCCTCGCGGCCGCGCGAGCGGGAAGGATCGAGTTGCCCGCCTTCCGCGCGCGCCGTATCCCCCTGTCATGCGCGCGCTCATCCTCCTGCTGCTCATCGCCGTCCCCGCGACCGCCGCGCGCGTGACCGGGGTCGCGGTAGATGGTGCGGTGGTAACGGTTGCGCTCGATGGGCCGGTGGCGACGGTGGCGGCGCTCAGCCTCGACGGCCCGCTGCGGCTCGTCGTCGATATCGGCGGGGTCGAAACCGGGCGTCGGAGTGCACGCGGGACCGGCGACATCGGCGCAGCGCGGGTCGGGCCGTTCACGGCGGGGACCGCGCGGCTGGTCGTCGACCTTGCGCGCCCGATGACGCTCGCCGCCGCCGCCGTCGATGCGGGATCGCTGACGCTGCGGCTCGTGCCGGTCGACGCGGCGGCGTTTGCGCGCGCGGTGACGCGGGGACGCCGCCCGGTGCCGACGACGGCGCGGCTGATCGCCGACTTCGACCTTGGCGACCAGGTGTTTGCGGGGGACGGCGCGCCGCTGCCGCCGCCGCGTCCGAAACACGGTGTGCGCCCGCTCGTCGTCCTCGACCCTGGGCACGGCGGCAAGGATGCGGGGACGATTTCGGTAACTGGCGGGTATGAGAAATCGGTTGTTCTCGCCATCGCCCGTGCCGCTGCGGCCGAATTGCGGCGGGGCGGACAGGTTAGGGTCAAGCTGACCCGCGACGACGACGTGTTCATCCCGCTTAACGGACGTGTCGCGATCGCCCGGCGGGAGAAGGCCGACCTGCTCGTCTCGGTCCACGCCGATTCGGCCCCCAACGCCGGCGCGCGCGGCGCAAGCGTCTACACGCTGTCGGAAACGGCGTCGGACGCCGTCGCCGCGCGGCTGGCGGCGCGCGAGAACCGCAGCGGCAGCGTCCCCGGCATCGACACCAGCGCCGCCCCCGATGTCGGCGACGTGCTCATCACGATGACGCAGCGGTCGACGATGAACGTCTCGGCGGGCTTTGCCGAAACGCTGGCGAAGTCGCTGGCGGAAGCGGTCGGCTTTCGCGGCGAGTTCCACCATTTCGCCGGGTTTCTGGTGCTGAAGGCCGCCGATGTCCCTGCCGTGCTGATCGAGACCGGCTATTTGTCGAACCCCGACGATGCCGCGCTGCTGTTGTCGGAAGCGGGCCAGAAGCGCATCGGCGCAGCCATCGCCCGCGCGATCGAAGCGCATTTCGCCGGGGGGCGGTGAGTGCTGCGATAATGGCCTCTCATGCTTAGCCACCGCATGAGAGGGGTTGGTGAGGTCAAAGCCGTCGGAGGTGATGGATCCCCGCCCACGCGGGGATGACAGCTGGAGGGAGTGTGCCCATATCCCGATCTGAGATGACTGAAAGGACCCGACCATGACCGAGACCGCAACCATCGCCGGCGGCTGCTTCTGGTGCACCGAGGCGGTGTTCGATGCGCTGAAGGGCGTCGAGCACGTCGAGTCGGGTTACATCGGCGGCCCGCGCCCCAACCCGAGCTACGAACAGGTCTGTTCGGGCGCGACCGGCCATGCCGAGGCGGTGCAAATCACCTTCGATCCGGCGCAGGTGACCTACGCCGACCTGCTCGACATTTTCTTCCACACCCACGACCCGACGACGCTCAATCGGCAGGGGGCGGACTCGGGGACACAGTATCGCTCGGCGATCTTCCCGCATTCGCCCGAGCAGAAGGCCGAAGCCGAGGCAGCGATCGCGCGCAATCAGGCCGATTGGGACAACCCCATCGTGACGACGATCGAGGCCGCCGCGCCGTGGTACAAGGCCGAAGCCTATCACCAGCGCTATTTCGAGAAGAACCCCCATGCCGGCTATTGCGCCGCCGTCGTCGGGCCAAAGGTCGCGAAGTTCCGCAAGGGCTATGCCGCGCGGCTGAAGAGCGCGTAACCTCCGGCAAAACGGGGAGCGCCACATGACGATGTTCGACGACTGGCGTGCGCGCTCCCCCTTCTACGACGCGACCCACACCGCCGTCGCCGATTCGGTCCGCGCCTTCGTCGCGCGCGAAGTCGCGCCGAACATCGACGCGTGGGAGGATGCCCGCGCGCTGCCGCGCGAGCTCCACCGCAAGGCCGCCGCCGCCGGAATCCTCGGCCTTGGTTACCCTGAAGCCTTTGGCGGCCACAGCGCCGGGTTCGACATCTTCCATTCGCTCACCCAGTCGGAGGAACTCGCGAGCGTCGGCGCGGGCGGGTTGTCGGCATCGCTGATGACGCACGGGATCGGCCTGCCGCCGATCCTCGCGCTCGGGTCCGATGAACTCAAAGCGCGCGTCGCTCCGGCGGTGCTCGCGGGCGACAAGATCATCGCGCTCGGCATCACCGAAGCGGGCGGCGGGTCCGACGTCGCCGCGCTGACGACCCGCGCCGAGCGGCGGGGCGACACCTATGTCGTCAACGGCGGCAAGATGTTCATCACGTCGGGCATGCGCGCGGATTATGTCACGACCGCCGTCCGCACCGGCGGGCCGGGGACGGGGGGCATCTCGCTGCTGCTGATCGAGGCGGGGATGCCGGGGTTCACGCGGACCCCACTCGAGAAGATGGGGTGGCATTGTTCGGACACTGCCGCGCTGTATTTCGACGATGTCGTCGTCCCCGCCGCGAACCTGATCGGGCCGGAGAATGCTGGCTTCGCCGGGATCATGCGTAATTTCAACGGCGAGCGGCTCGGCATGGCGCATAGCTGCTGTTCGTATGCGCGGGTGTGCCTGAGCGAGGCGGCGGAATGGGCGCGGACGCGGACGACCTTCGGCAAGCGGCTGGCCGAGCACCAGTCGATCCGCATCAAACTGGCCGACATGGCGCGCCAGATCAACGCGACGCAGGCGTGGGTCGACCTGTGTGCGTGGCAGGTCAAAACCGGCGTCGGCCAGCCCGCCGACTTCGCGATGTTGAAGGTCCAGGCGACACGGATGCTCGAAAGCGTCGCGCGCGAGGCGTGTCAGGTGCTCGGCGGCGCGAGCTATCTCAAGGGCAGCAAGGTCGAGCGCATCTACCGCGAGGTCCGCGTCAACGCGATCGGCGGAGGGAGCGAGGAAATCATGCTCGACCTTGCGGGGCGGCAGTTGGGTTACCGCTGATCCGCGAGCAGGGCCGCGAGCGGAAGCAGACACATCGCGCCGGGATCGTCGGTTAGGCGGGCCAGCGCGGCTTCCGCTGCGCGCGTCGCCCCAGGGCGTATCGCAGTCAGCAAATCGGTCTCATCGGGCAGCACGACGGCACAGTTGGGATCGCCGACCGTCAGCCCGCGCCGACTGTGGCGGGCGATGCCGACGAGCAGGCAGCGGAGCAGGTGTTCGACCCCCGACGCGGCGTCGCCGAAGCGCATATGCAGCGCCGCATGGACGGTATGGCACCGCGGCCACGCCACAACGAGCCGCCGCAGCGACCATAATAAAAGCGCATCATCGTCGGGTAAATCGGCGACGGCGGATGGTCGGCCGAACGCTTTGTGGTCGATGTACATGCTGCCAGCTCCTTCGCTACGCAGAGTAGATCGCTAATGCGAATGAGTTGCAAGTAGTTTTTCGCGCGTCCTGCGTCCCTTAGTTTACGAGGCGCTACCAACCACCGCAGAAAGGCTACCGACTCGCCGCCGCGCGCCGCAGTCGGTCGTTGATCGCAACGCCGACCCCGACGTCCGGGATGGGGGCGACGGCGATGGTCGCCGCTCCACTTGCCTGCGCGGTGTGGAGGGCGGCGAAGAGGGCGGCGGCGGCTTCGGTCAAATCGCCGCTCGCCGACAGCGATATGTCGCCGCCGACCGCGCCGAAGCCGATCAGGAATTCACCCATGCCCGCGGCGGTCGCGTCGAGGCGGACGGGCTGGCGCGGGGCATAATGGCTGGCGAGTTGGCCGGGAGCGGTGATGCCCGGTCCGGCGACCGCGTTGACGCCGAGCAGGTCGCTCGCGATGCGGCCGGGGCGGAGCAATGTGACGCGGTCGCCGTCGACCGCGACGATCGTGCTCTCCAGCCCTCCCTCCGTCGGCCCGCCATCGACAATGAGCGGCACGCGCTCGCCGAGGCTGGCGGCGACGTGCGCGGCGGTCGTCGGGCTGATCGACCCGCTCGCGTTGGCCGACGGCGCGGCGAGGGGGCGACCGAGGGCGCGCAGCACCGCCTGCATGACGGGGTGGGCGGGAACGCGGATCGCGAGCGTAGGCAGTCCGGCAGCGACGGTGGGGGCGATACCGTTTCCGGCGTGTGCGGGCAGGACGAGGGTTAGCGGCCCCGGCCAGAAGCGTGTCGCCAGCGCGCGTGCGGTAGCGTTGATCTCGACGAATGCATCCGCCGCAGCAAGGTCGGCGACGTGAACGATCAGCGGGTTGAACCCCGGGCGACCCTTGGCGGCGAAAATCTGTGCGACGGCGGCAGGGTCGGTCGCATCGGCGGCGAGGCCGTAGACCGTTTCGGTCGGCAGGGCGACGATGAGCCCGGCGGCGAGCGCGGCGACGGCGGCGGCGATCCCGGCCCCGTCGGCGGCGATCATACCGCCTGCGGCAGTGACTTTCACCGTCGTCGGCGGGCGTCCCGCCACGCGAACAGGCCAACGGCGATAAGCCCAACGACGAGGCCGCCGATAATGCCGAGCGACCCCTCGCCGTAGTGGATGCCGACACCGGCCCCGATCATCAGCGCGAGCGCGAGAAGAATTCCACCAGCTTGCATGCCGTGCGTCATCGCGGGAAAGCGCGGCGCGCGCAAGGCATGCGACGATGCGGAGCGGGACGTGCGCGCTGCCGCGCGACGAACCGCGCCAATGCGCGACAGGTTGCTTTGCGCCGCCTTGCCCGGTCGGCTAGGGTCGCTCGCGATGCGTATTCGTTCCTTTGGCGTGGGCGTCGTCCTCGTCGGAGGATCGGCAGCGAGCGCGGCGGCGCAGACCGGTCCACCGGTAACCGTCGCGCCGCCCCCCGTCGCACCCGCCCCCGTCGTACCTGCCGCCGCAGCATCAGGGCTCGTCGCATGGCCCGACATGGCGGCACCGTTCGCGGCGGAAACGGTTGCGCCCGAGGTGGCTGGCGATGTCCGCTACACGGTCGCCGTGGTGGGCCTCGACGGTCTGCGCCTCGACACGCGCTTCCGCGCTGATTCGGCGCTGGAAAAGGGGCGAGCGGCCCCGGCCAACCTGGCCCAGATCAACCGTCGCATCGCCGAAGACCGCGAGTTGATCGACGTCCTACTCCGCAGCGTCGGCTATTATGGCGGGCAAACGACGGTCAAGATCGCGGCGGCCACGGGTGGCGCTCCGGTCGTGGTGACGATGAGCGTCGATCACGGCCCGGTGTATACGCTCGCCGCAGTCGACATCACCGCGCCACCGGGGCGATCGACCGACTTGGTTGCCGCCGGTCTCGGGATCAAGGTGGGGGATCCGCTCGTCGCCGAGCGCGTCGACGCGGGGCAGGACGGGTTGAAGGCGTATCTCGCGGCGCACGGCCACCCGTTTGCCGTGATCGATCCGCCGGCGATCGTCGTCGATCATGCGACGCGGACGGCGACGCTGACACAGGCGATCGACCCGGGCGCGGCGGGGGTGTTCGGGCAGCTGCGGACGTCGGGCAAGTCGATCGTGCCGTCGCGTGAGCTGAACCTGCTTGCGCGGTTCAAGCCCGGCGACCCGTATGACGCGGGTGGCCTCGACGACCTGCGCCGCGCGCTGATCGCCACCGGGCTGGTCGGCAGCGTGTCGCTGACCCCGGTGGCGGCCGGCCCGGCGGCGAACGGGCGCGAGGCAATCGACATCGTCGTCAAGACCGAGACCGCCCCGCTGCGGACGATCGCCGGGACCGCTGGCTATTCGACGTCGCAGGGCATTCGCGCCGAGGCGAGTTTTCAGCACCGCAACCTATTGCCGCCGAACGGCGCGGTCACCGTTCGTGCCGTCGGGGCCGAGCGCGAACAGTTGCTCGGGGTCGAACTGCGGCGGCTTAACTGGCGGCAGCGTGATCTGACGCTGACGGTCGGGGCGAATTTCGATACCGCGACGCAGGATGCGTTCAACGCCAAGACGCTGACCTTCAGCGCCAGCGCCGCGCGCGAGACGAACCTCATCTGGCAAAAGAAATGGTATTTTTCGGTCGGGACCGAGGGGGTCGTGTCGGAGGAGCGCGACAAGAGCGCGGTCGGCGACCCACAGCGCGTCTATTACATCGCCGCCGCGCCGGTCAGCCTGACGTATGACGGGTCGGACAATCTGCTCGATCCGCGGCGGGGTTTCCGTCTGACCGGGCGCGCGTCACCCGAAGTGTCGTTCAACGGCACGACATTTGGCTATGTCAAACTTCAGGTCGAGGCGAGCACCTATCTGCCGCTGTCCGACCGGATCACGCTTGCTGCGCGCGGCCATATCGGGACGATCGCCGGGGCAGCGCAGCGTAACATCGCCCCGACGCGACGCTTTTATGCGGGCGGCGGCGGGTCGGTGCGCGGCTACGGCTTTCAGGCGGTCGGCCCCAAGGCGGTCGACGGGACGCCGCTGGGTGGCGATTCGATCGTCGAGGCGAGCTTCGAGGCGCGGGTCCGCTTCGGCGATTTCGGTATCGTGCCGTTCTTCGATGCGGGGGAGGTCGATACCTCGCTCATCCCCCGCTTCCGCAATGTCCGCTACGGCGGCGGCCTCGGCTTTCGCTATTACACCGGCTTCGGCCCGGTGCGGATCGATGTGGCGACGCCGATCAACCCTGGGCGCGGCGATGCGCGGGTCCAGTTCTACGTCTCGATCGGGCAGGCGTTTTAGTGGCGCGGGCCAACTGGGTTGCGCGGCATACGCGTATCGTGACGGCGATCTTCATCGGTATCGCGCTGTTGGCGGTGATTGCCATCGGCGGGCAGCAGTTCATCGCGAGCGACGCCGGACGCGCGATGATCGTCCGCGCGCTGCCGCTCTATGCGCCGAAGTCGGGGCTGCGGGTGACGGCGGGACGGATCGACGGCAATGTCTTTGGCACGCTGACCATCCATGACCTCGCGCTTGCCGACCCCGTCGGCGTGTTCGCGACGGTGCCGCTGGTCGACGTCGCGTGGCGCCCGTGGACGTTGCTCGACAACCGTCTGACACTGCTGTCGGCGACTGCACCGGCGATGACCGTGCTCCGCCGACCGCAGCTGCGCCCGAGCGCCGACGAGCGCATCCTGCCCGATATCGATATCGTTGTCGGGCAGCTGACGATCGGGCGCCTCGACCTTGCCGCCCCGGTCACCGGCGTCGCCGAGGCACTGCGCGTCGAAGGCAGCGGCGAAGCGGTGCACGGGCGGGCAAAACTTGCGCTGGTGGCGACGAGTGCGACCGGTGGCGATATCGTCCGCGTCCATCTCGATGCGCAGCCCGACGTCGATCGCTTCGATGTCGCCGCGACCGTTGCCGCCCCGGCGAAAGGCACGCTCGCACGGTTGTTGGCGCTGCCCGGCGCGCTCGACGCGCAGGTCGCGGGCAAGGGAACGTGGCGTGAATGGCACGGGACGGCGACGGCGCGCCTCGCGAACGCTCCGCTCGCCGATCTCGCGCTGACCGAAACGTTGGGACGCGTCATCGTCGCCGGGACGATGGCTCCAGCACCGTTGCTCGAGGGGATTGGCGCGCGGGCGACGGCTGGCGGGGTCCGCGTGCGCGGTGACGGGCGGCTGACCGGACGGGTGCTGACGGCGCGGATCGACGTGGCATCGGCGACGGTGACGGCGGTCGTCACTGGCACCGCCGACTTCGGGCATGAGGTGTTGGCCGGAGTTCATATCGATGCGCGCGCGCTGCGGCCGACGGTGTTGTTTCCGCAGTTGACGGGGCGCGACATCGTGCTCAGCGCGCGTGTCGCCGGAACCTTTGCGACGCCGATCGCCGACTATGTTCTGACCAGCCCGGCCTTCGGCTGGGGTACGACCGGCTTTACGGGCCTTCGCGCGAGCGGCCACGTCGTCGGGCACGCGCCGCTGATCGTGCCGATCGCGGCAAGTGTCGCGACGGTCACCGGCGTCGGCGAGGTGGCCCCATTGCTCGCGGGGTTGCGCGCGACGGGGGTCTTCACCGTGGCGCGCGGCGCAGCGACCGGCCCATTCCGGCTGGCGGGCGCGGGGATCAGCGGCGACGCGGTTGTCCGCCTCGCGTTCGACGGCGATTACGGCGTGACGTTCGATGGCGTCATCCCACGCTACGCCGTCGGCGATATCGGCCTTGCCCGCGTCGCGATGAAGGTCCGCGCTTTCCCGACACCGGGAGGCACCCGCGTAACGGGAACGGTCCGCGCCGACGCGACGAGGATTGATTCGGGGTTGTTCCGGACGATTTTCGCCGGGTTGCCGGTGGTGACGAGTGCGCTCGATGTCGCGCCTGACCTGTCGATGATGTTGACCGACCTCCGCCTCGTCGCGCCGGGGCTGACGCAGGTCGGGGCGGGCACCCTCGACGCCGCCGGTAACGTCCATGTCACCACGCGCGGGGTGGCACGCGATTACGGCCCGGCGGCGCTCACCTTTGCCGGACCGCTCGCCGCGCCGATGGTCGATGTCGTGCTTGCCACGCCGGGATTCGGCATCACCGCAGTTACCGCGCACGTCGCTCCCGGCGCCGCAGGCTGGACCGTTACCGCGCACGGCACAACGACTATCGGCGCGGCGAGCCTCGATGCGCGCCTCGCGGCCGGCGGTACCGGGGCCGAACTCGTCGCCACTGTCGCCGGGATCACCGCGCGCGGGAGCCTCGCCATTGATACCGCGAACCTTGCCAGCGGTCGCCTCGCGGTCGGCGGGAGCGGGCTCAGCGGCGCGCTGACCTTCACCCCCGCCAGCGGACTGCAACGCGCCGACCTCGCGCTGACAGCGAATGCGGCGGCGATCGGGACGGCGCGGATCGCGCGCGGCAGCGTGACCGGCTATGCACTGATCGGCGGGGCATCGCCGACGGTCGACCTCCGCGCGGTGCTCGGTGATGTCCGCGCCCCGGGCGTCACGCTCAAGACCGCAACGGCGGCGCTCAACTACGCGCGCAACGGCGGCACGGCGACGCTTGCGGCCGCCGGAACCGCCGGAGTGCCCTTCACCGTCGCACTCGATGCGCGCGGCAGCGGCGACCATGCCGACGTCAATGCGAGCGGCACGATCGACGGGCGGCAGCTTCGGCTCGACCACCGCGCGACGGTCGACCGGGTTGGCGGCGTCTGGCGACTGAACCCGGTCATGCTGCTGACGCCCGATGGCCGGGTCGAGGTCGCGGGCATCTACGGCGACGGCATCCGGGCGAAGATCCGCGCCGATGCGCTCGGCTTGTCGCTGCTCACGCTCGCCAGCCCCGATTTCAACTTCGGCGGGCGCGCGTCAGGAACGCTGACCGTCGCGCTGCCGACAAACGGCCTGCCGACCGGCACGCTTGCGCTCCGCGTTGCCGGCCTGACTCGTGCCGGGCTCGTCGCGTCGTCGGCCCCGGTCGATGTCGGCATCAACGCCGCGCTGACCGCCGATGCGGCGGCGCTGCGCGCGGTGGTTGTCGCTGGCGGCGCGACGGTCGGGCGGGCGCAGGCCGATCTCCGGCTGGCGCGCGACGGCACGCTGCGACAACGCCTGCTCGCCGCGCCGCTGACCGGCAGCGCGCGTTTCGACGGCCCGGCGCAAACATTGTGGGCGCTCGCCGGGGTCGAGGCGCTCGATATTCGTGGCCCAGTGGCCCTCGCAGTCGACGCTTCCGGCCATCTCGGCGACCCGCGCCTGTCAGGGACCGTCGCGGCACACGGCGCGCGGATCGAGAATGTCACGCTTGGCACCGTCGTCGACAATGTTGCGGTCGACGGGCGCTTCACCGAATCGCGCCTCGACATCGCCAGCTTCACCGGCACGATCGGCAAGGACGGAAAGGTCGGTGGATCGGGCCGGATCGACCTTGCGGCCGAGCGCGGCTTTCCGCTCGACATGACTGCGACACTCGATAACGCGCAGGCGATCAACCGCGACGATCTTCGCGCGACGGCGACGGGGACGCTCAAATTCCATAGCGACGGCAGCTCCGGACGGATCAGCGGGGCGCTCGATATCGTTCGCGCGCGCTATCGGCTCGGCCGCGCGACAGCGAACGCCGATGTTCCCGTCCTGCTGGTCGAGGAACGCAATGCCGAAGTCCTCGGCCGTATCGCCCAAAAGGTGGCGAAGCCGACGCGGTGGAGCCTCGACGTCGCGCTAAACGCGCGCGACAATATTGCGGTCGAAGGGTTGGGACTCGCGTCATTCTGGCGTGGCGCGCTCAAGATCAGCGGGCAGGCGACCGCGCCCGAAATCGCCGGGCGGGTCGAACTCGTCCGCGGCGACTATGATTTTTCGGGCAAGCGCTTCAGCCTGACGCGCGGTGCCGTTCGCTTCGCCGGGGGCTTCCCGCCCGATCCCGTCATCGACATCGTTGCGGAGAATACGAGTTCGGGCTTCACCGCCGGACTCAGCCTGACCGGAACCGCGCGCCACCCCGACATCCGCTTCACCTCGGTCCCGGCGCTGCCCGAAGACGAGGTATTGAGCCGCGTTCTGTTCGGCTCATCGATCACGACGCTGTCGGCACCGGAGGCGATCCAGCTCGCGGGGGCGCTCGCCAGCCTGCGGACCAATGGGCGCGGCGTCGGCGCGGCGCTCGATCCGTTCGGCGCGGTACGCAAGGGATTGAAGATCGACCGCCTCCGCGCGCTTCCCGCCGATACACTGACGGGGCGCAAAACGACGATCGCGGCGGGCAAATATATCGGGCGGCGGCTGTATATCGAGCTGGCGACCGACGCCCAGGGCTATTCGGCAACGTCGATCGAGGTCGCCCTGTCACGGTCATTCTCGATCCTGTCGAC
>JBBRQR010000023.1:0-16914 GCA_038226115.1 Sphingomonadales bacterium
GCACCGGCCGGACGGGCAAGCGCGGTGATGACAATTTCGGGTGGCGAATCCTGCACGGAGCCGCGCTATCAGCCGCTCGCCGCGCACGCAACGCAGGTCGAGCTTACCTTGACGCCACCGGGCGACCGCCTTTATTGAACTGTCGCGTTGCGTGTGGCGACCATAGCTCAATCGGTTAGAGCGCCGGCTTGTGGTGCCGGAGGTTGCGGGTTCGATCCCCGTTGGTCGCCCCAGCGCGCGAGCGCCGTGGCACAGGATCGCCGGAACCCAATCGCGTCTTCTGCTTTATGCCGAGGGCATCAGCAGGGGTCGCGCGTGGAGCAAGTCGCCAACTGGATCGCGCCGATCGCGACAACGATCGCCGCCGTCATGGTCGCCGCCAACCTCGGCGCGCGGCTGACCGGGTTCGGCTTCATCGCCTTCAGCATCGGTTCCGTCGCGTGGATCGTCATCGGCGTGGCGACCGGGCAAAATAGCCTTATCTGGCAAAACATTATCCTGCTGCTGATCAATGCGCTCGGCATCTGGCGTTGGCTCGGCTTGCGCGCGCGCTACGACAAGGGCGCAGCGGCGGCGACGCGGGCAACGGCGCGGCGATGAACGATGCGAGCGACGACAAGGCGGCCGTCCCGACAGCATCGTCGGCGACGCTGACGCCAGTGACGATGTTGATTGGAGCATCCGTCGCCGACGCCGATGGCGGAAAGCTGGGCACGATCGTCGACGTCATGGTTGCGGCGGCAGCCGGGCAAATCGTCTATGCCGCGGTCAGCGTCGGCGGGATTGTCGGCATCGGCGAGCGGCTGTTCGCGGTGCCATGGGGGCGGTTCGTCATCGATCCGTTGGGCGGTGCCGTCGCGGTCGATTTCGACGCCGACGCGCTCGCCGGACGCGATGGTTTCGACAAAGACGCATGGCCCGCGCTGCCCGACTCGCACCTCCTCGCGCTTTGACTCGCGACGGGGTTCGTTTATTGCGCGGCCTTGTTCGATAATTCCAAGGCCGTTGCGATGCTGTTCGACGCCATCGATTTCGACGCCCATGAGGCGGTCCACTTCATCGGCGATACCGCCGCCGGACTGCGCGCGATCATCGCGATTCATTCGACCCATCTTGGTCCGGCGGCGGGCGGCTGCCGATACTGGCATTATGCCGATGATGTCACCGCGCTGACCGACGCGCTGCGCCTGTCGCGCGGGATGAGTTACAAGAACGCGATGGCCGGGCTGCCGATGGGCGGCGGCAAGGCGGTTGTCTTCCGCGCCGGCGACGGGCCGAAATCCGAAGCGATGCTCGAAGCTTTCGGTCGCGCGATCGATTCGCTCGGCGGACGCTACGTCACGGCCGAAGATGTCGGCATGTCCGACGCCGACATGACCGTCATTGCGCGGGGGACACGCCACGTGTCGGGCTTGCCCGTTGCCGGCGGGGCAGCGGGGGGCAATCCCGGCCCGTCGACCGCCGACGGCGTGTTCGTCGGCATCCGCGCGGCGGTGCGCCACCAGCTTGGGCGCGATAACTTTGCCGGGATCCACGTCGCGGTCCAGGGCGTCGGCAGCGTCGGCGGCGGCGTCGCCGAGCGCCTTGCCCACGCCGGAGCGAAACTGACCCTTGCCGACGCCGATGAGGCCCGCGCCGCCCGCCTGGCTGCCACACTCGGGGCGCGTCACGTCGCGGTCGATGCGATCACGACGGTCGCTGCCGATGTCTTCAGTCCGAATGCACTCGGCGCGATCCTCGACGCGCCCACGATTGCCGCGCTTGACGTGGCGATCGTCGCCGGGGCCGCCAATAACCAGCTGGCAACGCCTGCCGACGGCGCGCGGATCAACGCGCGCGGCATCCTTTATGCTCCCGACTATGTCATCAACGCCGGCGGGATCATCAACGTTGTCGCCGAATATCTTGGGCGCGGCGACGCCGTTGCGGTTGCCGCCGACATCGCGCGGATCGAGCCGCGTCTGGCCGCGATCTTCGCCGAGGCGCGCGCGAGCGGGCAAACCACCGATGCCATTGCCGACGCCGAGGCGCGCCGCTTGATAGCCCGCTGAGGCCACTCGCACGAGGGTCGACCGAGGAAGGGGTGGCGCGCTATAACGGCGACATGATGGTGTTGACGCAATCGACGGTTGCCGGGCGGAGCGGACGATGAGCCTCGTGCAGGTCATCGCCACGTTGCGTGCGGCGTGGCTGCGGATCGCGTTGATGGTGATTGTCGCTGTCAGCGTGGCGTTCATCCTCGTCAGCCAAGAACCCAAGCAATATACCGCCAAGGCGCGGGTGATGCTCAACATCCAGAACACCGATCCGAGCCGTTATTCGGTCGCCAAGAAAGGCATTGCAGGCGGGTATATCGGCACCGAAATGCGGCTGATGGTCGACGATGCGGTGACTCGCCAAGTTGTCACCACGCTCGGCTGGCCCGACAATCCGCAGGTCATCGCCGCGTGGCAGGCGGCAACTGGCGGTGCGGGCGATGTGACGACATGGGCGGCGCATCGGATCGGCGTCAACATCGGTCCACGCCAACTCGAAGACAGCTCGATTGTCGAAATCAACTATTCGTCGAGTACTTTTGAAGCAGCCAAGGAAATCGTCGCCCTCATCCGTACCGCTTATATAGATCAAAGTCAGCGGTTACGGGTCGAGGCAGCGCGGCGCGCGTCGGCATGGAACCGAACCGAGGCGGCCAACGCGCTCAAGGTCGTGCAGGCGGCCGAGGCCGCGCGCGCCGCTTTCGTCACGGCCAACGACATCGCAGTCGATTCGCCCGAAGGCGGGCTGGAATATCAGGCGCAGGTCTATGCCTTGCGCGCCACGTTGGCGACCGACGAGACGAATTCAGGCGCGCGAGCACGGTTCAACCCCAGCGCCGACCGCCTCGCCCAGCGGCTCGACGCGCTCGACCGGGAAATTGCAGTGCTGCGGCTGCGCGGCGACCAGAACCCGACGACGGTTATGCTTCAGGCCCAGCGCGTGGCGACCGCGCAGGACCTGGCGCGTGAAAAAGCGGTTGCCGCTGGCGGTGCGGGCGTGACCGGCGGCACGATCGGCCTCGTCCGGGCGCAGCGCGACGCCGATTACCTCAAGGCACGGCTCTCCGTTATCGAACGCGCGCCAGTCTATGATCGGTTGGCCTCGATGAACCGCGATGTCAGGCTCAAGACTGCCCGCTATCAAGCCGCCACCGAGCGCGTTGCCAATTTCGACGCGGTTGCCGGGACGCCGAGTGGGGTCCGCGTCATCGGCGATATTATTGCCAGCCCCGACCCGAGCTATCCGATCGTCCCGCTGGTGATTGGCATTGCGGCGGGCACGAGCTTCGCGCTCGCCGTCACCTTTGCTTTGATCGCCGAACTGACGCGGCAGCAGGTGCGTGGGGTCGCCGACCTGACGGCGAACATCGCCGCACCGGTGCTCGCCGTCATCGCCGACGCGCCGCCATCGCACCGCTGGTCACGTTGGCGGCGTCTGTTCACGCGCGCATCGCCGGTGCCCACGCCCGCATAGCCATCTATGCGGTAAGAAATGCCGCTATCGCCTGACCGAAGGCGGGCTTCGTCACCGAACTCATGTGAGTGCCGGGAATCTCCGCATACGTCGCCGCTGGCAAAGCGGCAGCAAGGTCGGGGGCGGAGCCATTGTCACTATCGTTGACGCCGCACACGACCAGCGTCGGGCAGTCGAGCGCGTCGAGCGCGGGGCGCGGTGTCGCCACCTGCGATCGGAGGACGTGGGCGGCGGCGGTCGGGTCGATATGATTAGTCCGCATGAACTGGACCGCCGTCCAGCCCGGCGAGCCGGGCGCAAAGCTGGCGGGATCGGCGATGACCGACAGGAACCACGCGGCGCGGCGCTCGACGTCGAGCAGCCCGGTCAAACCCATACCGCCGAGGATAACGCGGCGCGGGATCAGCCCGCGAACGAGGCAGCGTACCGCCGTCCGTGCGCCAAGCGAATAGCCGCCGAGATCATAGTCGGTCAGCCCAAGGTGCGCGATGAGTGCGGCGGCGTCGCGCGCCAGCACATCGGGCGGGTAAGCGGCGGCACCGTGCGGCTTGGCGCTGCCGCCGTGCCCGCGCAGGTCGGGCATGATGACGCGAAACCCGGCTGCAGCGATCGCAGCTGCGGCCCCGAACTTGATCCAGTTGGTGTTCGCGTCGCTGAACAGCCCATGGAGCAAAACGACCGGACGGCCAGTCCCGACCTCGAACCACGCGATCGGCTCGTCATCGAAGGAGGCGAAGGTTTGTGGGTTCACCCCGCGACTGGCGGCGACCACTTCACGCCGCCTTCTTCAAATGCCGCCGCCCAAGCAGTTCAGCGATCTGCACCGCGTTCAGCGCCGCGCCTTTCCGCAGATTGTCGCTGACGCACCAAAGCAACAGCCCGTGCGGGACGGTCGGATCGGCGCGGACACGGCTGACATAGGTTGCATATTCGCCGACGCTTTCGAGCGGAGTGACGTAGCCGCCGTCCTCGTGCTTGTCGATGAGCATGATGCCGGGGGCCTCGCGCAGAATCGACTGTGCTTCGGCGACGCTTAGCGGGCGTTCGAACTCGACCGCGATCGCCTCCGAATGGCCAACGAATACCGGCACGCGGACGCACGTTGCGACGACGCGGACCTCTGGCCCCATGATCTTGACCGTCTCGGCCGCCATCTTCCACTCCTCGCGCGTAAAGCCGTCGGCCATGAAGCTGTCGATGTGCGGGATAACGTTGAACGCAATCTGCTTGGTGAACTTGCGCGACGTCTTGGCATCGCCGACGAAGACCGCGCGGGTCTGTTCGAACAATTCGTCCATCCCCGCTTTCCCCGCGCCGCTGACCGACTGATACGTCGACACGACAACGCGCTTGATCGTCGCGGCATCGTGGAGCGGCTTCAGCGCGACGACCATCTGTGCCGTCGAGCAGTTCGGATTGGCAATGATCCGGCGCTTGGCATAGCCGTCGATCGCATGCCCATTCACTTCGGGCACGATCAGCGGCACGTCGTGATCCATGCGGAACAGCGACGAATTGTCGATGACGACCGCCCCGGCAGCGGCGGCGATGGGGGCGAAACGCTTCGAGATCTCCGACCCGGCCGCGAATAGCGCGATATCGGTCCCGGCGAAGTCGAAATGCTCGAGGTTCTGGACCTTGAGCGTCCCACCGTTGTCGCCAAAGTCGATAACGTCGCCCTGGCTGCGCCCGCTGGCCAGGGCGCTGACGATATTCACCGGAAACTGCCGCTCGGCGAGGATGTTGAGCATCTCGCGCCCGACACTTCCGGTCGCGCCGACGACGGCGACGTTATAAGCCATGCGTGTTCTCCTGTGGCGCGCGGGAATAGCGGGGGGCGGGCGCGGCGGCAAGGCGACGGTCGGATTCCGCCAGACAGACGGCGCCCCGTTGGGCATTGTGACAGCGGGAGAACGACACGGACCATGACACTCGCGCCCTCGATCTCGTCGCCTCGGCAGCCAAGGCCTATCTGGCGCAGCTCGAGACGATGCCATTGGCAGCACGTCTGTCGGCGGCGACACTGCGCGCGCGGCTCGACGTCGGGCTTGCCGATCACGGACTGCCGGCGACCCAAGTCGTCGCCGACCTTGTCGCGGCGGTCGATGGCGGCCTCAACGGTATTGCCGGTGGCCGCCTGTTCGCGTGGGTCAACGGCGGGGCTTTGCCCGCCGCGCTGGCGACCGACTGGCTGGCGTCGGCGTGGGACCAGAACGCGGGATTGACCGCCGTCAATCCCGCCGCGTCGGCTGTCGAGGAGGTCGCCGGGGACTGGCTAAAGGATTTGCGCGGATCAATCGCGGCGGCGAGGCGATGTTTGGCGGGACGACGTGGCGCGGGCAGCAGGCGATGCGGATCTGCGTCATCAACTGGCGCACCACGGATGCCGATATCGCCCGCGCGGTTACCGCCGTGGCAGCGGCGCTCTAAAGCGCCGCCAACACCGCGTCGCCCATTGCCGCCGTCCCCAACGTGCCACCGATGTCGGCCGTTCGTGCACCGCCGTCGAGCGCTGCGCTGACCGCACCCTCGACCCGGTCGGCAAGGTCGGCTCGCGCCAGGGAATAGCGCAGCGCCATCGCGAGGCTGAGGATCGCCGCGCACGGGTTGGCAATGCCCTGCCCCGCAATATCGGGGGCACTGCCGTGGATCGGTTCGTACAGGCCCGGCATCCCCGCCTCCCCGAGTGCCGCCGACGGTAGCATCCCGAGCGAGCCGGTCAGCATCGCCGCCTCGTCGGACAGGATATCGCCGAACAGATTGTCGGTCAGGATCACGTCGAACTGGCGCGGGTTCTTGACCAGCTGCATCGCGGTGTTGTCGGCGAGCATGTGGCTCAGGTCGATATGCGGGTATTCGGCATCGCGCAGGCGCTGCACCTCCTCACGCCACAGCAGCCCCGCCTCCATCACATTCGCTTTGTCGGCGCTGCAAACCCGCCCCGAGCGGCCCTTGGCGAGGTCGAACGCGACGCGGGCGACGCGGCGGATTTCGCCCACCGTATAGACATGGGTGTTGACCCCGCGACGAGCGTCGCCTGTGCCGCTCACGCCGCGCGGCTGCCCGAAATAGACGCCACCGGTCAGTTCACGGACGAACAGGATGTCGAGGCCCGCAACGATTTCGGGCTTGAGGCTCGATGCGCCGACCAGCGCGGCAAAGGTCCGCGCGGGACGCAGGTTGGCAAAGACATTCATCCCCGCGCGCAACGCCAGCAGCCCTGCCTCGGGGCGCTTGTCATACGGCTGACCCGCCCATTGCGGCCCGCCGACCGCCCCCATCAGCACTGCGTTGGCAGCCGTGGCAGCTGCAAGCGTCGCTGCGGTCAGCGGCACGCCGTCGACATCGATTGCCGCCCCACCGAAGCGGGCCGTGGTGATCGCGACGCCAAGGCCCGCAGCCGCGTTGAGCCGGTCGACGACGCGCGCGGCTTGCGCGGTGACTTCGGGACCGATCCCGTCGCCGGGGAGGAAGAGAAGATTCATGCCGCCGTACTAGACGGGATTGCGGCCACGAAAAAGGGCGGCCCCGAAGGACCGCCCCAATATCGTCCGTGCGTCAGGATCAGGCAGCGACGGCGCGGGCGCGGCGGCGCGAGGCGACGCCGACCAACCCGAACCCGGCAACCATAAGGCCCCAAACCGCAGGTTCAGGAACTGCCGAAACATCGGCGGTGCCCGCGACAACGACATTGACGCCGGTCGGACCCGCGCCACTGTTAATCGCCGAGAAGGTCAGCGTGTTGACCCCGGCGACGAAGCCGCTGTTGATCGTAAAGTTGGTAAGGAAGCTCAAGCCACCCTGATTGACGGCTCCGACCTGAACACCGTTGAGAAAGATCGTCGCGCTGTCGTCTGCGGCAAAGGTCCCGCCGATGCTCGCGGTTGCAACATTAAACCCGGTCAGGTTGAACGTCGTCGAAAAATCGAACGTTGTAACCGGGTTGCTGTCACCGGCATTCGCCGTTGGCGTGATCCAACGCGACGTCGACGTATCAGCAATCCAAGGACCGATCGGGAAGTTGCCGTTGGTGCCGCCGTTGAAGGCAGTGCCGCCCGCGAGAGTCCAGTGGAGGTCAACGCCGTTGCCGGTCGTTGCGACGCCGGCATTGTCGACACCAGTGTTGAACAGGGTCGTGATCGTCGCCGCTGCGGCGGGAACGCCAGCGGCAACGGCGGCGGCGAGAATCAGTGCACGAAGCATCATAATATTCATTCCAGTGGTTTAGCGGTGAACACAATGCAATAAGTGCGCCAATCATCTAAGTCATTAATATGATTGACGTGCCAAAAACTTAGATCACATAGTGTTTAAGAAATCCCGACACTTTTCGGCTGCTCGGACTGCTCTTTATTTCGGGCGTCCCGCATATCCTGCCGCCGTCCGCAGCGCGTCGGCGTCGAGCAGCTTGCCGTCGAGCATCACCACCCGCGTTTGCCGAAGGTCGCCGATTCGGGTCGAGGGGTCGCCTTCGACCAGAACCAGATCGGCGGTCTTGCCAACCTTGATCGATCCCGTATGCGCATCCTGCCCGACGAGGCGCGCGGGCACGATCGTCGCCGCTGCCAGGGCTTCGGCCGGACTGAAGCCCGCCTGCTGATAGATTTCGAGCTCGCGGATGATCTCGATGCCTGACCCGTCGGTCCCGGCGACGATCGGCACCCCGGCTTTGTGCATCCGCCCGACCAGCTCGACCATCTTCGCCCAGCTGGCGCGGTAATCGGCGCGGGTCAGTCCCGCCGGGACGGCGAACCCACCGGTGCGAAAGCCGCGTTCGGTCGTCGGCGGCAACGTACCCGCGAAAGGGGCATAGGCGGGGGAAAGGTCGCCATTTTCGGGCACATACATGCCTTCGAAGGTGACCATCGTGGGATCGGAATAAACTTTTTTCGCCGCCATCGTCGCGACCAACTTGCCGACCGGCGAGCCTGCGTCGATCGCCATATCCTTGGCATAACGCCCCGGCGCCTCGAACCGGCCGATGCCGTTGTCGGTCGCGAGCGCGACTTCGGGGACGCCCTCCATCACAATCCAGTTGATGTGGGTGATCTCGTCATAGCCGTCCTTGACCGCGACGCTTGGGCGGATGCCGTGCGGAATATGGCCGTGGACGTGGAGGCCCTTGGCGTGCGCCTCGGCGATCGCCCCGGGCAACCACGCCGGATCGAAGGTGCCGTAGAATTTGATGCCGGTGAAAGCGTCGGCCTTCGCCTTGTCGATCGCGGCGACGGCCTCTGCCTCGCTCGTCACAACCGTCGCGACCTGCGCCGTCAGCGGCCCTTTGCCGTCAATAAGGACGGACGGATAGACGTGTGGGAACAACAGATTGCCGGTTGCCACGCGACGGCGGCGGTCGAGCGTCTTAACGTTGTCGTTGCCGGGATCGCGGAGGCTGGTCACGCCGAGCGAAAGCTCCTGTGGCCCGGTGTAATCGTCGCCGACGTGCATGTGGCAGTCCCACATTCCCGGCACGAGCGTCATCCCCGCGCCCGCGATGACCTTCGCCCTGGCAGGCACGCGGATCGACGCCGCTGGCCCGACGGCCGTGATCAGTCCCTTGTCGACCACGACCGTCTGGTCGGCGCGGAAGACGAGCGCATCGGCATCGAACGTCCGGACGTGGGTAAAGGCGACGGCGGTGGTCGGGACGGTGGTCAGCGAATGCGCGATTTTGGGTGCCTCGGCGGCAAGCGCGTCATCCTGCGCTTTTTCGAGCTTGGCCTGCTCACCGGCATAGGCTTCGGGCAAGAAGCCGATGCCGAAGGTCGCGGCGAACGCCTTGCCGTCGGGCGTCGCCCAGACCGGGAAGGGCGACGTGCCGACGCCGGTGATGATCCACAAATCGACGCTCTTTGCGGTCGCGGCACTGCCGACAGTCTGGCTCGACAGCTTGCGCGCCGCGGCGACACCGCCGGGAAGCAACGTTAGCCGGTGACCCGGAGCGGCGATCAGCGCCTCGAGGAACCAGATGTTCGGCATGCCAAGCGCACCCTGCGCCGAATAGAATGCCTTGCCGTCGAACGCGGCCGACCCGGCGTCGATCTGGCTCTTCCAGGTCGCCCTACCACCCTTGCTGGCGAAGGTTTCGGCGGCGTCACCTGTTGGGGCGACGCCGCGGATCGTCAGCGCCTGCGGGACGCCGCCCGGCCCCGGCGTCATCGCGACATCGTCCTCCCACACCTGGCCGCGCAGGTTCATGCTTTCGCGCGCCATGCGGGTGCCGTCGACGGTCGTCCACGAATAGGCGTCGCCGTGCTTGCCGCCGGTCGATTGGATCACGAAGTGCGTCGCGTTGGCGGGGGGCTTGGCGAGATCGGCAACAGCAGTTTGAGCTGTGGCGGCGGTGGCGAGCAGCGCGGCGAGGCCGGCGGTTGCGGTGGCAAAGCGGATCATTGTCGTACTCCCCCTAAGTCGTTTCGGCAGTCGTAAACCGACTGTCTTACTCAGGCAAGGCACCTGTGAAGCGTGCGCCTAGGCGCGCGCCGCCGCCCCGCCGATCCACGGGCGCTCGACCGCCAGCAGCGCCTCATACGCCGCGATCGCCGGGGCCATCGTCAGCGTCAGCCCAATCTCGTCCTGCCCGGTCATCAGCGCGGCCTTGCGGAACGGATCGACGGCGAAGGTGAAGCGATCCTGATAGCCGGTGGTGACGACCTGATTGTCGAGGTCGACGGTCACCTCGGCATCGGCGGCGGCAACCATCAGCCGGTCGATCGCATCCTGCGGCAAGACGACGAGCAGCATCCCGTTCTTATAAGCATTGCCCGCAAAGATGTCGGCAAACCCAGGGGCGATGACAACGCGGAAGCCCATGTCGCCGAGCGCCCATGGCGCATGCTCGCGGCTCGACCCACAGCCGAAATTGTCCCCCGCGATCAGGATCGGCGCGCGGGTATTGCGCGCCGTGTCGAAGATATTGTCAGGGTCCGCGCGCAGCGTCGCGAACGCCCCTGCCCCCAGCCCCGCCCGCGTAATCGTCTTCAGGAAACGCGCCGGAATGATAACGTCGGTATCGACATTCGCCGCGCCGAACGGAACAGCGACGCCGGTGAGGGTGGTGAAGGACTTCATGCCATAAGTTCCCGCACATCGGTCAGCCGCCCGGTGACCGCCGCCGCCGCCGCCATTGCCGGGCTGAGCAAATGCGTCCGCGCTCCCGGCCCCTGTCGCCCGACGAAATTGCGGTTGCTCGTTGACGCGCAGCGTTCACCCGCCGGAACCTGATCGGGGTTCATGCCGAGGCACATCGAACACCCCGGCTCGCGCCAGTCGAACCCGGCGGCGATGAAAATGGCGTCGAGCCCTTCGGCTTCGGCCTGCGCGCGGACCAGTCCCGACCCCGGCACGACGAGCGCCTGCCGCACGGTTGCCGCGACATGCCGCCCGCGCGCGACGGCGGCGGCGGCGCGCAAATCCTCGATCCGCCCATTGGTGCAGCTGCCGATGAAGACGTTCTCGACCGGCACATCGGCGAGCCGCGTTCCCGGCGTCAGCCCCATATAGTCGAGCGACTTCGCCGCCGCCGTGCGCTTGTTCGGGTCAGTGAAACTGTCGGGAGCCGGCACGATGCCGGTGATCGCAACGACGTCCTCGGGGCTCGTCCCCCATGTCACGAGCGGCGCGATGGCGGCGCCGTCGATCACCACCGTCCGGTCGTATGTTGCACCCGCGTCGGTCGGCAGGGTCGACCAATAAGCGACGGCGGCGTCCCACGCGGGGCCGTGCGGCGCCCTCGGGCGGCCGTGCAGATACGCGAAGGTCTTGGCGTCGGGGGCGACCAGTCCGGCGCGCGCGCCTGCCTCGATCGCCATGTTGCACACCGTCATCCGGCCTTCGATGCTCAGCGCGGCGATGACCTCGCCGGTATATTCGATGACGAACCCGGTGCCCCCGCCTGCGCCGAGCGCACCGACGATCGCCAGCGCGACGTCCTTCGCGGTGATACCGAAGCCGAGGGTTCCGGTGACGCGGACCTCCATCGCCAGCGACCGGCGGAGCAGCAGCGTCTGCGTCGCGAAGACATGCTCGACCTCGCTCGTGCCGATGCCGAACGCGAGCGCCCCCAGTGCGCCGTGGGTCGCGGTATGGCTGTCGCCGCACACCAGGGTCGTTCCCGGCAAAGTGAACCCCTGTTCGGGTCCGACGATATGGACGATACCCTGCTCTCGCGCGTCGATGGCGATATGTTCGATGCCGAACTCGGCGCAGTTGGCGGCGAGCGTCGCGACCTGCAACGCCGACTGCGGATCGGCGATTACTGTCCGTCCCCCACTCGTTCGCCGACCCGTTGTCGGAACATTGTGATCGGGGACCGCGAGCGTCAGGTCGGGGCGATGGACCCGCCGCCCCGCAAGCCGCAGCCCCTCGAACGCCTGCGGGGTCGTCACCTCGTGGATCAGATGCCGGTCGATCCACACGAGCGCGGTCCCGTCGGCCTGTGTCGACGCGACGTGATCGTCCCAGATCTTGGCGTACAGGGTGCGTGGAGCCATAGCGTGGGGTACGCGCGGGCGCGGCCGCGGGTCAAGCGACGCGAACCGCCGTGGCGTGGCGCGTGCCGACACGCTAATCGCGACACCCGTACCGGGAGCCAGCAATGCCGGACACTAAACGGTCGACTCTGTTAATGCGCTCGCGCCGATACTGGCAGGGCATTCCTTTCTGGGCGATCGTTCTCATTACGGTGTTGTGCGGCTATCTCGCCTTCCCCCAGGCGCAGGCGATGCTCCACAACGGCGCGTGGGCGATGCCGTTCGAGGCCGATTTGCGGAAGGTGGAAGGCGATTTCCTCGACCGCTGCTGCAGCACCCGCAACCCGTATCGCGTGCGCACCGACGGCGGCGCGGTCGTCGCGCTCGCGTGCATTCCGGAGGCGGCGTCGGCCGAATGTCTGAGCCAGCTGGGCTACGGCGACGCCTATTTGAAGGGGCGGCGAGCGACGATCGACTATTATCGCATTCGCAACGACCGCTATCCGGGGATGGAAAATATCATCGTCACGGCGACGATCGATGGCACGATCGTCATTGATCGACGCGCAGGACTTGAGTCGCTCGCGAAGTGGCGGCGGCTAAACCCGCAGCTCGACCGGGTACCAAACATAATTTTTCTGCTGGTCTCGGCGTTGGTCGCCTTCATGCTGACGACGGCGTGGTATGCGAAACTGGCGGGACCGGAGGAGTGACACCATGCGCCTGCTGATCGCCCTCCTCCTCATCGTCGCCCCCGCCCCCGTGCTGGCGTGGGGCAAGACCGGCCACCGCGTCATCGGCGAGATCGCGACGCGCCTCGTCCATCGCCGCACCCGCGCCGCGATCCGCGGCATATTGGGGGTCGAGGGCAACGCCGAGGCGTCGACATGGCCAGATTTCGAACGCTCGAACCCCGACGCCTTTTGGCAAAAAGAGGCGGGACCGTATCACTATGTCACCGTCCCGGTCGGCAAGACTTATGTCGACGTCGGTGCCCCGCCCGAAGGCGACGCCGTCACCGCGCTGACGAAGTTCGCCGCCACGGTGCGCGACCCCGCTGCGACCCGCGAGGCGAAGGCGCTGGCGTTGCGCTTCATCATCCACATCGTCGGCGATCTGCACATGCCCCTCCACGCCGGGAACGGGTCCGACAAGGGTGGAAACGACGTCAAAGTCATCTTCAACCGCGAGCCGACCAACCTCCATGCAGTGTGGGATGCGGGCCTGATCGATCAGGATCAGCTATCGTACACCGACATGACCCGCTGGCTATTCGCCCGGATTACCCGCGACCAGCGCCGCGACTGGCGCGTCACCGACCCGAAGGTGTGGATCGGCGAATCGGCCGCCATCCGCGACCGCCTCTACCCGCCCCCCGCGACAGTGCCGGGCGACCCGATCCGCCTCGGCTTCGACTATGTCTACGCGTGGACCGCCACGCGCGACACACGGTTGGAGCAAGGCGGCGTCCGGCTCGCGGCGTATCTCGACGCGTTGTTTGCGGGGCGGGGATTGCCGGACGCGCGCTAGACCGTTGGCCGCCCTCCATTGGCGAGCGGCCAACGCACCTTCAGCCGTCGTTACCGACCTTCGGGTCGATGATGATCGGCGTAGACAGGCCGTTCTTCGTCACCAACACGCCGATGTTGAGCGAATCGTGGCTGCGCAGTCTGTCGACCCCTTGAACCCCGAGCTCGATGTACGGGTTCGGATTATTCGGCCCGGCTGGCACGATCGGCTTTAGGCCGCAAAAAATCTTGGGGTGCTTGTTGCCCGACTGTACCGCCAGCCACGAGTCGGGCGCGCCGACCGGGGCGTTGTTCGGCAGGGCCAGCGGGGGCGAGGTGAAAAACGACAGCGTGGCTCCCGACGCTGCCTTTTCGACCAGAACAATGCGCAATGTGCTGAACTGTTTCTCGCTGCCATGACCGTCGACCCGCTTCGGCGGAAACTGCATATCGAGCGATGTGCGATAATCGGTGTTCGGCACGATCTCGCCGACATCGGGCAGCGGCTGCTTGGTCGGCAGGTACGAAATATTACGCTTGATCGACCCCGTGTCGCCAATCTGCTTGAACGGATCGTCGAGGGTCAGGACGACCGTCCCGGTACTTACGCCCTCGCAGCGTGTCGAAGTGATCGGCTGCGGCGTCGTACTCATAACTTTGAACATTACCTTTTGGCCACGCGAGGGAGCTTTGGCCAACACCGTACCTGCGCTGCCGCCAATCAGCAGCGCCAATCCCACTGTCGTCAGTACAAGCGTCGTCCGTTTAAAGTTCGTCATTACATTTGCTCCTTTGACTACAAGGCGGTCCGCGCCATTTCGATTTCATGCGCGAAATCGATGCCCCACCGCTCGGACAGCGCGTCACGCCGGGAAGATGCGGTTTTTGTAAGCAACGCTAACAACGCATCACGCCCACCGCGATCGCCGGTCGCGGCGGCCAGCCGCGCTGCGAGAACGGTACAAAAGTCGGCGAGCTCGGTATTTTTGGCACGGGCCCGTTCCGCCGCACAATCGCCGATCGCGGCGGCAATGACGGCGGGCGAGGGACGCGTGGGCGGCGGCATCACGAGCCATGCGCGCGCCTTGAACAGTTCGAAGACACGCACCTTGCGGCGGAGCGAGACGTCGTCGGGATCGGTCTCGGCAAGCGTGGCCGCAGCGGCGCGTCCGGCGTCAAACTGGGCAACGGCGACGGCGAGCGCGCCGCTGTCCGCCGCAATCCGCGCGACGGCAAGCTGATTGGCGATCATGGCCGACCGGAGTTCGGCATTGCGCGGATCGAGCAGAAGCAGCGCCGTCAGCCGAACGCGCTGGCTCTGCCGCGCGGCGGCCGCGCCCAAATAGTCGCCGCGCAGCCGCGCAATGTCACCCAGCCAACCGTCGGTGTCGGCCATCGCCTTGATGACGGTGACATCGGTCGGACGGTGACGCTGGATTTCGCGATAGGTCGCCAATTCATCATTGAAAAACGCCGCCGCGCGCGTCACATTCTTGGTCCGGCGCAGCGCCAGCATCCCGAGATTGTCGGCCGCATAGGCGCGCTCGAACAACCACGACGGCTTGTCGGGCTCGATCCGCAGGAGGTCGGCGGAGGCGGCGGCGTAGCCCGTGAAGGCCGCCTCGGCCCGGTCGGATGCGCCGAGGCGCCAGCTGATGAAGCCGACCCAATACAGCGCCTGACCATGATCGAAGATGCGCTTGGTGTCGTTCGGGCGGGCCGCAACGAGGCGGCTGGTCAACGTCAATGCCGCAGCGAACTGGCGCTGCGCAGCGACATAGTCGCCCCGCGCCTCGCTATCCTCGCCGCGCGCAAGCAACAGCTTGGCCGATGCGCCGAGCTCGTCGTCCGACATGGTGGCAGTCGTCATGAGGTAGCGCGCGGCGACGTCGTTCGCCGCGTCGCGCATGCCGAGACTACCGGCCCCCTTGGCGCGGTCGCGAAGTTCGGTCAGCGCGTAATCGACCGAGGCAAGGCTGCGCGTCCGCTCCCGTTCCTCGCCGGCGCGCGCCTGCAACATCGTCCAGATGAGCACCCCGGCAGCGATAATGGCACAAAAAGCCACCGCCGCGATGAGGAGCAGACGGTGCCTCCGTCGACGGGCATCGCGGCGGATGAGATCGTCGAGACCGACGCCTGCAAGCACTGCCACCAGCTTCAGCAAAGCCAGCCGAAAACCATCGCCTTTTTTGCGGAAATCCGCCGCAAGCGGCAAATGATGGGCAGGCACCCCGGCGAGCAGCGCCAACGGATAGGCTTCGTTCAGCGACCCGGACGCGAGGGCAGCGAAAATTCGCTCGTTGCCCCCGATCGATCGGAAGGCCGTGATCTCGCGGTCGACCCAGTCCGACTTGGCAGCGGCGGGCGTGCAGACCACGATGACCGCGCTCGATGCGGCAAGCGCGCTTTCGACCGATGCAGTCAGGTCGGATGCGGCCGCGAGTTCGTCACGATCGCGAAACACGTGCTTCAGATACCGCGGATCGTCGCTACACACGTCGTGGCGCGGAAGCACGCCGTTCGGCAGACGGTAGGTTTCAAGGCAGCGCTGTAACCGACGCGCGAACGCGGCATCGGCATGGCTATAGCTGATGAACGCGCTCTATTGGATCGTGCGTCGGACCGCCCCGTCGGCCATCTGCCCCTGTCCGTCTGCTGGCGACCCCGGATGACTGCCCAGCCGCCTCAGTGTAACGAAGTAAATTCGCCGAGTTAAGCCGGATACGTCATTACCGGCGGAACATGATCTTTATTTTATGATCTTCGGCCTTGCTGGAGCCTGTCGATAGTTACCTGCCGTCGACGGAGAATCCATATTACGCGCTTTGCCGCGTCTTGTTGTAACGTGTGCCCGCCGTTCGACGAACACCGTCGTAGAATGCCTTAAGGTCTGGAACCCCGATGCGAATCACCCCCGTCGCGGCGATCGTCGCCGTCCTCGCCGCCACCTCCGCGCTCGCCAACATCGACGTCGGCCCCGCCATCGGGGCGAAGGCACCGGCGCTCGCGCCGACTGTCACCGACGCTGACGGCAAGGCGGCGACGCTGAAGTCGATCGCGGGGACCAAGGGGACGGTGCTCGTCTTCTTCCGCTCGGTGAAGTGGTGCCCGTATTGCCAACACCAGATGATCGAGTTGAAGGCCGCCGCCGCGCCGCTCGCCGAGCGCGGCTATAAACTCGCGGCGATCAGCTATGACGATCCCGCAACGCAGGCGGCGTTCGCGGCGAAGCAGGGCATCGGCTTCACCTTCCTCGCCGATCCGGGGTCGAAGACGATCGACATGTGGTCGATGCGCGACCCGCAATACGCGCCCGACAGCTTTGCCTATGGTGTCCCGCGTCCGGCGATCTTCGTCCTCGATGCGAAGGGCGTTGTGCGCGCCAAGCTCGCCGAAGACGGCTACAAGGTCCGCCCGACAGTCGA
>JBBRQR010000024.1:0-16704 GCA_038226115.1 Sphingomonadales bacterium
GCAGCCGGATCGATCAGCAACTTAACGAAGCTCGTTAGGACCGCCCGCGCCACATAAAGAGCATCGAATGTCGGCTTTTCCACCGCATTCCGGACATCAGCTCGGCCGATCCACCGAGGCGCTGACGTCCGCGTTCCGCCGCAAGCGGACGGTCCGCTATTGAAGCTGGTGCGCGGGAAAGCGGACCTTCGTTCAGCTCATCGCATGGCCGCTTCGACCCATTGTCTGACGCTCGCACAGCATTCATCCCTTCCTGTACTTGCCTTCCATTCATGTCGCTCTTTGCGGCGGGTTGGAGATGAGACCCCATGGTCCACCTGCTGACGGCAATTGCTGAAGCTGACATCGTCGAGACGGGGGGGCGGCCTCTGGCAGAAGGCGTCGGGCTAGACACTGACGTCACATCCCGCATAGTCGGGGGGTGGTCCGATTGATCCTTGCAATCCTGACGCTCCTGTCGCTGGCAGTTACTCCGCTCGGCGGCGCTGCGGCGACCGCGCCATGCGATATGGCCGACAGCGCCTCGATGCCAATGATGAAGATGGGCAATAGCCATTCTGCGCCGGTCGACAAATGCTGCGATCCGGTCACGAAGGCTTGCCTGTCATCGTGCGCAACCGCCTGCGTAGCCGTCTCCGATATCGCCGGTCGCATTGACCTACGGATGCGCCTTGCGAAGACCGCGATCACGCCCGGCCTCACGGAGCTCCGCGTCGCCGCCCATGAGCCGGGCTGGCTTGATCCTCCTCCCAAGGCGACCGCTTAACCATCGCCTGAGCGCGGCCGCCAATCGGCGGCCGGAATGCATTGACGCGGCGACCAGCCGTAATCAGTCCTCGCAGCTTCGCGTCAGGCAGCCCAATCGACCTCGCTTGCCCGGGCCACGCCCGACGGAGCCGATCCATGCATATTCGAATTGCCGTCGCCGCACTGGCGTGGGCTTCTGCGGCGACGGCCGCGCCGCTTACCTTCGATCAGGCGCTCGACCGGGCACGCGATACCGCACCGAGCCTCGCAGGGAAGGCGCTCGCATCCGATGCTGCAAGGAGCGCGGCACGGTCGGCGGGAGCACTGCCCGATCCGAAGCTCGAGTTCGGTTTCACCGGGTTCCCGGTGTCTGGGCCAAATGCCGGGCATCCGGAACGCGACGATTTCAGCACCGTCCGTGTCGGCATCGAGCAGGATGTGCCGAACCGTGCCAAGCGCACCGCCCGCACCGGTCGCGCCGAAGCCGATATCGCGGCAAGCGAGGCGGCAACACTCGGCGAGGCGCGGACGGTCAGGCTGGGCGCGGCCCTCGCCTGGGTCGATCTCTATTTCGCGGGGCGCAAGCTCACAGCTATCGATGCCGTGCGGGCGAGCGTTGCGTCGCTGATCGGGACGACACCTGCAAGATTGGCGTCCGGGTCGGCCCAGCCCGCGCAGACCACCGAGCCGGCGCAAATGCTCGCTGCCTTCGATGACCGCCGCGCCGAACTCGTTGCCGATGCCGCCAAGGCGCGTGCCGTACTGATACGCTGGACGGGCGACACCGCGCCCGAAGTCGCCGGACCCCCGCCGACCACCGGCATCGACGCGGTCGCGCTGCGCGCCGGCCTCGACCGACTGCCCGAAGTCCGGCTCGCCGACGCAGCAGCCGGGCAGGCCGACGCCGATGCAAGGCTCGCCCGCGCCGAGAAGCGCCCCGACTGGAGCTGGCAAGTAGGTTACGACCGCCGCGACCCACGCTTCGGCGATATGCTCGGCGCGACGATAAAGATCGGCCTGCCGCTGTTCGCCAAGAACCGTCAGGATCCGCTCATCCTCGCCCGCGACCTCGATACGCAGCGCGCCCGGCTCGACGCGCAAGCGACCTCGCGGGAACTGGTCGCGGCGTTTGACGCCGACCTTGCCGACCACGCCATGCATCACGATCGCCTCGAACGCGCGCGGGCGACGCTGCTACCGCTCGCCGAACGCCGGTCGGCGCTAGAGACCGCCAGCTACGGCGCCGGCTCCAGCGGCCTCGCTGATGCGCTTGCGGCCAGGATCGCGGTCGCCGAGGCTCGGCTCGAGCTGCTGACCCGCGAGGCCGACGTCGTCCGCGACGCGGTCCGCATCAACCTGACCTACGGGAGCGACGCACGATGAGCCTCGACCGATCGCAGCGTGCCCGGCTTGGTGTCGGGGCGGCGCTGATCGCTGCCGTTGCAGGTGGCGCGGGCTATTGGTTCGCGCAGCCGCGCGTTGTCGCCGTTGCCCCCGCCGCGCCTGCAGAGCACAAGGTCCTCTATTGGTACGACCCGATGATGCCGGGCCAGCACTTCGACAAGCCCGGCAAGTCGCCCTTCATGGATATGCAACTGCAACCGCGTTACGCGGAGCCTGCCACCGCTACCGGTCGTCCGGCGGTGACGGGAGTATCCGTCGATGGCCACGCGGTCCAAAGTCTCGGCATTCGGACGGCTGCGGTCGAGCGCACGATGCTGTCGTCGGCACTGACGGTGACCGGCACAATCGAGTTCAATCAGCGCGATGTTGCGATTGTTCAGGCACGGTCGGCGGGCTTCGTCGAACGGGTTTACGGCCGCGCGCCCGGCGACATCGTGCCCGTCGGAGCGCCCATCGCCGCCTTGCTGGTGCCCGCATGGGGCGGGGCGCAGGTCGAGTATCTTGCCGTCCGCCGGACCGGCGACGCGGCGTTGATTGCGGCCGCCCGGAAGCGCTTGGAACTGCTTGGAATGCCCGCCGGAATGATCGCCACCGTCGAACGCGGTGGCCGCGCTCAAACCATCGTCACCGTCACCACCCCGGTCGGCGGTGCGATTCAGACGCTCGACGCCCGGCCCGGCATGACCGTTGCCGCTGGGCAAACCCTGGCGCAGGTCAGCGGGCTTGCTACAGTCTGGCTCAACGCGGCGGTACCGGAGGCTTCCGCCGCGCAGGTTCGGATCGGGCGGGCGGCGCGGGCAACGCTCAGCGCGTGGCCCGGCGAGGTGTTTACCGGGCGGGTCGCGGCGATCCTGCCCGCAGCGCAGGCCGACAGTCGGACGCTGACCATTCGCATCGAGCTCGCCAATCGCGGGCTTCGCCTGCGGCCCGGTATGTTCGGCCGCGTCGACCTTGGCGGGGATACCGCCACGGCGCTGACGATCCCGTCGGAGGCGATCATCCGCACTGGGACACGCGTGTTGGTTATGGTCGTGCAGCCCGGCGGAAGCTACCGACCTGTCGAAGTCCGCACCGGGCGCGACAGCGACGGTCGCACCGAGGTCGTCGCTGGCCTGAGAGAAGGCCAGCGAGTGGTGGCGTCGGGCCAGTTCCTCCTCGATTCAGAGGCGAGCCTGTCGGGCATCGAGGCAACGCCGCTCGGCGGCGAGCCGATGACGCCGCCGGAGCAGCGCAAGTGATCGCGGCAATCATCCGAGGCGCAGTCCGGGCGCGCGGGTTAGTGCTGTTGGCCGCACTAGTTCTTGTCGCCGTCGGTGTCTGGGCAGTGCGGACGACACCGCTGGACGCTCTTCCCGACCTCAGCGACGTCCAGGTCATCATCCGCACGTCCTATCCGGGGCAAGCTCCGCAGATCGTCGAGAACCAGGTCACCTATCCGCTGGCGACGACGATGCTGTCGGTGCCCGGCGCCAGGGTGGTGCGTGGCTATTCGTTCACCGGCGACAGCTTCGTCTACGTGTTGTTCGAGGACGGCACCGACCTTTACTGGGCGCGCAGCCGCGTGCTGGAATATCTGGCGCAGGTTCAGGGGAGATTGCCGGAGGGGGCAAAGGCGACGCTGGGGCCGGACGCGACCGGCGTTGGCTGGATCTACGAATATGCCCTCATTGATCGCACCGGGCGGCATGACCTCGCGCAACTGCGCAGCCTGCAGGACTGGTTCCTGAGCTACGAGCTGAAGAGCGTCCCCGGCGTCGCCGAGGTCGCCAGCATCGGCGGCATGGTCAAGCAATATCAGGTCGTCGTCGATCCCGCGAAGCTCGTTGCCTATGGCATCACCCAGGCGCAGGTCGGCGATGCCTTGAAGCGCGCCAATTCCGAGGCCGGCGGCTCGGTCGTCGAGATGGCCGAGGCCGAATATATCGTCCGCGCCTCCGGCTATCTGAAGACGCTCGACGACTTCCGCGCCGTCCCCTTGAAGGTCGCGGGCGGTGTGCCGGTGACACTCGCCGACATCGCGACGGTGCAGATCGGACCCGAAATGCGGCGCGGTATCGCCGAGCTGAACGGCGAGGGCGAGGTTGCGGGCGGCGTCGTCGTGCTGCGCTCCGGCAAGAACGCGCGCGAGGTCATCGCTGCGGTCAAGGACAAGCTCGCTGAGCTGAAGCGCGGCCTGCCGCCGGGCGTCGAGATCGTGCCGACCTACGACCGTTCGAGCCTGATCGACCGCGCCGTCGACAACCTGCAGGGCAAACTGGTCGAGGAGTTCATTGTCGTTGCGGTCGTCTGCGGGCTGTTCCTGTGGCACGCGCGCTCGGCGCTGGTGGCGATCATCACGCTGCCACTCGGTGTCCTGATCGCGTTCATCGTCATGCGGGTGCAGGGGGTCAACGCCAACATCATGTCGCTCGGCGGCATCGCCATCGCCATTGGCGCAATGGTCGATGCGGCGGTGGTGATGATCGAGAATGCCCACAAGCATCTGGAACGCTGCGAGCACGATCATCCCGGGACGCCGCTCGTAGGTGAGGCGCGCTGGCAGGTCATCACCGGGGCGGCTGCAGAGGTCGGCCCGGCGCTATTCCTCAGCCTCTTAATCATCACCTTCTCGTTCATTCCGGTGTTCACGCTGGAAGGACAGGAGGGGCGGCTGTTCGCGCCGCTGGCCTTCACCAAGACCTATGCGATGGCCGGCGCGGCGATCCTGTCGGTGACGCTGATCCCGGTACTGATGGGGTATCTGATCCGGGGGCGGATTCCGGCGGAGCAGGCCAACCCGCTTAATCGCGCTCTTACGGCGCTCTACCGCCCGGCAATCGACTGGACACTGCGCCGCCCGAAGACGCTGCTCCTAATCGCGACGCTGGTTTTCGCGACCAGCGTCTGGCCGCTGAGCCGTCTCGGCGGGGAGTTCATGCCGCAGCTCGACGAGGGCGATCTGCTGTATATGCCGTCGGCGCTGCCCGGCCTGTCGACGGCGCGCGCCGGGCTGCTGCTCCAGCAGACCGACCGACTGATCAAGTCGGTGCCCGAGGTGGCGAGCGTGTTTGGTAAGGCCGGACGCGCCGAGACCGCGACCGACCCTGCCCCGCTGGAAATGTTCGAGACCGTCATCCAGTTCAAGCCGCGCGATCAGTGGCGGCCCGGCATGACACCCGAGAAGCTGACCGAGGAGCTCGACAGCGCGGTCAAGGTGCCGGGACTGACCAACATCTGGGTGCCGCCGATCCGCAACCGCATCGATATGCTCGCCACCGGCATCAAGAGCCCCGTCGGCGTCAAGGTCTCGGGCTCGGACATCGCCGAGATCGACCGCGTCGCGCGTGAGGTCGAGCGTGTCGCCAGGGCGGTTCCGGGAGTATCGAGCGCGCTCGCCGAACGGCTGACGGGCGGGCGTTACATCGATGTCGACATCGACCGGGTCGCGGCGGCACGCTACGGCATGAACATCGCTGACGTGCAGGCCGTAGTGTCAGGCGCCATCGGCGGTGAAAATATCGGCCAGACCGTCGAGGGGCTGGCACGCTATCCGATCAACCTGCGCTACCCGCGCGAGCTTCGCGACAGTGTCGAGAAACTGCGCGGCCTGCCGGTGCTGACGCCCACTCTGCAGCAGGTGACGCTCGGCAACCTTGCGCAGGTCCGTGTGAGCGAAGGGCCGCCGCAGCTCCGCAGCGAAAACGGGCGTCCGACGACGTGGGTCTATGTCGACGTACGCGGGCGCGATCTTGCTGCCGTGGTCCATGACCTGCAGACGGCGGTCGCGCGTCAGGTACACCCGACGCCGGGCATCAACATCGCTTACACCGGTCAGTTCGAGTATCTCGAACGCGCCGTCGAACGGCTGAAGCTCGTCGTGCCGGCAACGCTGCTGATCATCTTCGTGCTGCTCTACCTGACCTTCGGCAGCTTTGCCGAGGCCGTACTGGTGATGGCGACGCTGCCGTTCGCGCTGACCGGCGGCGTGTGGCTGCTCTACCTGCTCGGTTACAACCAGTCGGTGGCGACCGGGGTCGGGCTGATCGCGCTGGCCGGCGTATCGGCCGAGTTCGGGGTGGTCATGTTGATCTACCTGAAGTCGGCGATGGTCGGTCGCGACGACACTGACGCCGCTATCCGCGACGGGGCGCTGCTCAGGGTGCGGCCCAAGGCGATGACCGTCGCGGTTATCCTCGCCGGGCTGCTGCCGATCCTGCTCGGCCACGGCACCGGCTCCGAAGTGATGAGCCGCATCGCAGCGCCGATGATCGGCGGCATGATCACTGCGCCACTACTGTCGATGCTGGTCATACCGGCAGCCTATCTCCTCCTGCAGCGGCGGCGGCAGGGTCGAGGGTCCATCAATCCGCCGATCGGAAAGGCCTGACACCAATGAAGACGTTCACGATGATAATTGCCGCGAGCCTGCTCGCGGCGATAGTGCCTCCGGCCCAGGCTGGCACGCCGATGGCGGGTATGGCCATGAAGCCAGCGGCGAAGACCGGCTCGGGCGTCGGTATGGTCAAGTCCATCGATACGCGCGCCGGCACGGTGACGATCGCTCACGGCCCGATTCCCGGCGTCGGTTGGCCCGCGATGACGATGGCGTTCAAGGCCGCGCCGGCGGTGCTCAAGGGTCTGACACCGGGCAGGAAGATCGCATTCGACGTCACGGTCACGGCTAGTGCTGCTGTCGTGACCAAGGCGAAGCCAATGTGAACTGACTCAGACCACACTGTAAGGATCGAGGGAACACGAGCCCGAATTGCACTCGATCTGAACGACGGATCCGCGATGTCTACCGAGCCGTTATATGACGTCCTCCAGGTGCGGCCTCCGTCGCCTACTGCACAACCCTAGCCGATATCACGTTCAGACCGGCGCCGAGCAACATCCGACCCAGAGTTAGGTGTTAAAGCCATCATATTGCCTTTCGCACCAGACGCTTTTCATATTCCTATTTCTGGAATGTTCGGGTCATTTTATCCCTGCCCGGTCTCGGACGTTGGAGCGCTTCAGCTGCCTCATATGAGCCGAGACCAAGCTGGCAACATTGGCCTCAACGTGTGGCGAAGTCGCTACGCGCCGGGCGGGAGGTCGGTCGCGGCTGCGGGCACCGGCGTTCGGTCGAGATCGGCGATAAGTGCCTTCATCTCGCCGATCTCCCGGACCTGCGCGGCGATGATCCCGTCGGCGAGCTTTCGGACGCGCGGGTCACGGATATGCGCGCGGCGGCTGGTCATGATCGCGATCGAGTGATGCGGGATCATCGCCTTCATCCACGACACGTCGTCGACGGTTTCCTGACTGCGCACCAGCCACAGCGCGCCGGTGAAGATCACGACGCTCGCGGCAAGGATCGCGATATTGGCGCGCACGTTCTTGTACATGCCCCACATGAAGGCGAGCATGATGACTGCCATCACCGCGCCCATGTAGACCGCCATCCAGGTCCGGGTCTGGCTGTAGAAGACATGATCGAGCGTATAGGTATTCAGGTACATCAGGCCGAACATCACGACGGTCGAGGTCAGGATCATCGCGCCGAAGCGAGTATAGCTCATCATGGTCGTCTCCATCGTAGCGGTGGCAGCATCCTTGCCGGTGCGATGTGCTCGCAGATCAGTTGTGCGGCTCAACGCCGGAAAACGGTCGCGAGCGCCATTCGAGCCTAGTGATCCGCCAGCCGTCCCGAGTCTGCGCAAGCGTCGCCGTTTCGTCGACGACAATGTCGACGCGCCGGTCACTGCGATTGGTGAGCAGCCGCGTCTTCGAGATGATCGTTTGCGGGCCATGCCCGGGACCCGATACCGTGCGCGCCAGGAGGATCGACTTGACGGTCTTCTGGAAGTCGATGTCGGCGGCGAGGTGCCTCCCGACATAGGCGGCATAGTCTTCGGTCGTGCCGTTCTCGACGACCTGCAGGCCCGGGGCCAGACGCGCGATCGCCAGTTCCCGGTTGCCGACTTCGAGAGCGTCGCTGAACGCCTGCAGCGCTGCCTCGGCCGGGTCGTTGACCCGCCGCTCAATCCCTTTCGGCATCGGCGTCATCGCCATCGTGGAGCCGTCGGACATCGTCATTCCCACCATCGACCCATGCTCCATGCCGGGCATTGCATCATGGTCCATTCCCGAGAGGGCAATCGGCGATGGTCCGGTGGCCGGGGCATGATGATGCGCGTGCGGATCGGCGGTCTGGGCGATGGCAATCGCCGGCACGAGCGCACCTAGCAGGACGACGCGAAGTGCCCTCATGGGTAAGCCTGTCCCCTCAAACATCGCGGCGGACCGGCGCGCCGAAGTGGGGATCCGTGCTGACCCGGCGCGCCACCGTGCCGGCCGGAAAGCGGTACGGCCCGGGGTCGGCATGGTCGCCGCGCGCGAGCCCGTCACGGACCTTCACCAGCGTGAACATGCCACCCATCTCGACGTTGCCGAACTGGCCCTTGCCGACCATCATCGCGACCGTGTTCGGCGGCCCCGGATGGCCGCCATCGGTGTGCTCCTGATGCTCGGCCATGCCGGCGCGCGCCATCGGAAGATAGCCCGGCAGCATCGCGCGGACCTTGGTCTCGACCCCGGTCTGGTCGACGCCGGTCGGATTGGGGATATTGTGGCCCATCGCGTTCATTGTGTGGTGGGCCATGTGGCAGTGGAACGCCCAGTCGCCGGGGACGGCGACGAACTCGATGTCGCGCATCTGGCCGACGCTGACGAGTTCGGTGACCTCGCTGCGCCACTGGGAACGCGGCCAGCGCCCGCCGTCCGAACCGGTGACCAGGAACTCATGACCGTGGAGGTGGATCGGGTGGTTCCACATCGAGAGGTTGCCGATGCGGATGCGGACCCGCTCGCCGGTCGCGGCAACCATCGGATCGATCGCCGGAAACATTTTCGAGTTAAACGTCCACAGGTCGAAATCGACCATCACCGCTGGGTCGGGCCGCCAGGTGCCGGGATGCAGCGCCCAGTTGTGGAGCAGGAAGGCGTAATCGCGATCGATCGGAACGGCCTCGCCGCCGCGAGGGTGGATGATGAACAGCCCCATCATGCCATAGGCCATCTGCGTCATCTCGTCCGCATGCGGGTGGTACATGTGCGTGCCGTGCTGCTTGAGCGTGAACTCGTAGACGAAGGTCTCGCCCGGCTGGATGTGGGGCTGCGTGACGCCGCCGACACCGTCCATGCCCGACGGCAGGATCAGACCGTGCCAGTGGACGGTGGTGTGCTCCTGCAAGCCATTGGTGACGTAGATGCGGACGCGGTCGCCCTCGACCACCTCGATCGTCGGCCCCGGGGTCGAGCCGTTATAGCCCCAGCACGTCGCCTTTGTGCCGGGCGCGAACTCGTGCACCAGCTCCTCGGCGATCAGGTGGAACTCCTTCGCGCCGTCGACCATCTTCCACGGCAACGTCCAGCCGTTGAGCGTCCTGACCGGGGTGAAGCGCGGGTCGTGCGGGACCTTGGGCGCGGGGCCGGTCGGCTTGGCCGGAGCCATTGGCATCGTCATGCCCTTCATGCCGGCCATGTCATGCATACTATGGTCTTGCGCGGCAGCGCTGCCGGCGACGAAAGCAGCACCCGCAGCGGCAACCCCGGTGCCGATCAGCAGATTGCGGCGATCTACGATCACTTCGGGTCTCCATGCTCGTGCGCTGGCGGCGGCGCGGGCTGATGGTTCATGCCGGGCATATCCGCCATCGCGGGCGCCGCAGTCGCTCCGCCATGGCCGCTATGGTCCATTGCCATGCCGCCCTTGGGCTTCAAAATTTCAACGACGCTTTGCGTCTGTTCGCCGATCTGCGCCTCGCTCGGCAGCCGCGAGCCGACGACGCGCATCAGGTCGATGCGCGCATCCCAATAGTCGCGGATCGCTTCGAGATAGCTCTGGTAGGCGTCATATTCCTGCGTCTTCGCCTGGATCAACTCGAAGACGCCGATCAGCATGTAATTCTGTTCCTGCTGACTGCGCTCGACGATGGTTTCGCGGGCCGGAATCAGCGCGTCCCGGTGGTCCTTGACGACCGCGCTGAGCACCCGCACGCGCTCCGACCCCAGCCGGACTGCATTATCGGTCTTGAGCTGGAGCGCCAGCAGCCGCGACCGCGCCTCGAGGACGCGCGCGTCGGCCCGGGCGACGCGGGCGCCGCCCTGGTTGAAGATCGGCACCTCGAGGCTGAGCGTCGGCCCCTGAATGATCGAGCCGTCAACCTCGCGCTCGCGGTCGAAGCCGATCTCGGTGCCGCCGAGCAGGCGGAAGTTGCGGGTGATCTTGGCCGCACTGGCGAGAATGGCGACCTCGCGGCCCATCGCCAGCAGCTCGAGATTGCCCTGGTTGGCAAGCGCGCTGAGCGTTGCCGGATCGTCCTCGGCCGCGACCGGCAGCGGCAGGCGGTCGGACGTCTGCCAGTCGGCGTCAACGCCGCTCAGCCCGACCGTGGTGTTGAGCGCCAGCCGCGCCATCCGGGCAGCGACGAGGGCGCGCGAGGCCGCGATCCGTGCCTGCGCGGCACCGGCTTCCTCGCGCTTGAGCTGGAGTTCGCTGACGTTGCCCGCGTCGTAGAAGCGCTTGGCCAGTTCCGCCGAAGTCGCGAGGCTGGCGGCGACGGCGGCGCGCATGTCGGCGACCTGCTGCGCGCCGACGTAGTCGTACCAGCCCTGTTCGACGTCGAAACCGACCGCCAGCACAGCGGCGGCAATACCGAGCTTGGCCCGCTCGAAGTCCGCCTTGGCCAGCCGGGTCCGTGCCGGCAGAACGAGCAGGTCGACCAGCGGCGTTGCGAAACCCAGTGTCAGCTGACTGCCCGGCCCGTTCACCAAGGCCAGGCTGGAAACTGTAAAGCGCGGGTTGGCGACCTGCACCGCCTCCATGATGTCGGCGCGGGCCAGCCCGAGCCGCGCATACTCCTGTTGCAGTCGCGGGCTGCGCAGCATCGCGACCCGGACCGCGCGCTCGGCCGTCATCGGCTCGGCGAGCCACTGCGCGGTCAGCGCCGCATCGCCGCCACTGCCGTTGTTCTCCCAGCCCAGAGCTGGCGCGCCGCGCGCAGCCAGCAGCGCGTTGATCTGCGGCGGGTCGAGCCCGGGATGGACAGTCGCGCAGCCGGTCAGCAGCGTTGAGACGCCAGCCGTAACCAGAAAACGGTATCGCGCGTTCAACACTAGATCGTCTTCATAGATCGTTCTCCGCTGCGCGTCGGAAAGCACGCCGCTGTCATCGTGGATACGCGGCGCGGTGAGCCTACCCTCACACCTGCGGCAAAGATTTCGCCAGTGCGGCGCGGGCGCGGCGGATGCGCGTCTCAACGGCCTTTTCGCTGATGCCGAGCACCGCCGCCGCCTCTGCTTGCGACAGCCCGTCGATCGCGCACAGGATCAGCGGTTCCTTAAGTTTGATCGGGAGCCGAGGGATTTCCTTGGCCACCCGCGCGAGCGTCTGCCGGTCGTGCAACGCATCATCGGTCGCGACAGTATCGGCGGCCACTTCAAGCGCGCTGCCGTCGAGCGGCACAGCAAAGCTAAGCAGCCTGCGCACCGCGCGCTTCCTTCCCCAGTCGCGGCATTTGTTGAGTGCGATCCGCGTCACCCAGGCCCCGAAGGACCGCGCCGGGTCGTAACGACCGAGCGCCAGATAGGCCGCGACGAAGGTTTCCTGCACGAGGTCGAGCGCCTCGTCGGGATCGCCCACCAGCCCGCGCACGAGCCGATACACTCGTCCTTCGTATCGCCGCATCAGGACCGGAAAAGCGCGCTCGCGATCAGCTATCGACAGCGCCGCCAGTTCACCGTCCGAAACCTCGTCGAGCGCGAGCGTCACCGATCTTCGGCGGTTAGCGCCCGCGTCACCGCCGCATCGAACTTCCGCGCCTGATTGGGGCGCATCAACGACCGCATCGCGAAAATATGCGCGAGGGTCGCCTTCTGTAGCTCGCCCATCGTCGCATGGGCGTGATCGACGGCGGCGCGGACCGCCGGGCCATCGCCATGTTCGGTGCCGATCGCCCCGGCGAGCCGGGCGTTGTCGGCGCGCAGCTGCATTTCGAGTTCGCGGCGGCGAACCGCGAATTGCGCCTCCATCGTCTCGAGCCGGGCATGCTGCGTTGCGTCGAGATCGAGATGGTTATGGAGGAAATCGTGCAGTTCGATCGGGTGGGCAGGCGGCGCTGGGATCACGGTGCGGCCGATAAAAACACCGGCGATAGCCGCGCCGAAAGCGAGCAGCACGATCAGCAACGTTCGCCGCAGCGTCGCGGTCATCGCGCGGTGGCGAGCAGGGTTGCCGGTGCCAGCGCGGCATCGGCCGAGAACACCGACAGCTCGAGCGGCGCGACATCGGCACCGGCCGGGGCACTTGCGGTGGAGATGCCAATCACCAGCGCAACCAGGGCGATACTTGCACCGACTCCTAACGACGGCTGGGACAAGCGGGCTGCGGCCTCTGCGTCGATCCGGGTCATGACGCCAGCCTCAAGGCCGGATAGCCCTCCCGGCAGGGGTAGGTTCGCAAGGCGCCGCAGCGCCGCGTCGATCTCGTCAGGCATCATCGTCTCCCGCGTCATTAGGCAATACGCGGTCAGTATTGCCAACCCTCAACCGGCCTGGCGCGCCAATCTGGCACGCTGGTTTTGAGGGCTGCATTCACGGTTCCCGTATTAGCTCCAGCACCCAGTTGCGGAGGAGATAATATGCGCGTCAGTTTCGTCAGGACGCTCGCGGTGATTGCGCTGGCCTCAACCGCGCTCCTCGGGGCCACAGCAGCCAATGCTCACCCCAAGCTGCTGACGGCGACGCCGGCGGCGGCAGGCGTCGCTGACGGCAAGGGCGATATCCGGCTGAAATTCAGCGAAGGGCTGGTCGCGCAATTCTCGGGCATGTCGATCCTGATGACTAAGATGCCGGGGATGAAGATGACCGCGCCGATGGCAGTAGGCGCCGTCACGACGACGCTCGGTGCCGACGGCAAGACGCTTATCGGCCATCTCAAGGGACCGCTTCCGGCCGGGAGTTATGCGCTCGCTTGGCATGCCGTGTCGACGGACACGCACCGCGTCGAGGGCGGCTATCGGTTCACGGTCAAGTAGCCGGTGACGGAAGTCGCCGGCATCGCCTTGCGCTGGGGGCTGTACGTCGATCTGATGCTGCTTTTCGGACTGCCGGCGTTTGCCCTGTCGGTGTTGCGAGAGGGCGAGCGGGACGCGATGCTGCCGCTGCGAACCGGCCTCGCGGCACTATCGATGATCGGTTTGCTCTTATCGTTGGCCGGGATCGCCGTCCTGGCCGCCCGAATGAGCGGCGTTCCGGTCACCGCCGTCGCCTACACCTCGATCAGCTTGGCCGTCACCGGAACCGCCGTTGGCGCGGCGTGGCTCGTACGCGTCGCGGCGCTCGTCCTGACACTGGTCGTTGCTACCGCCGCCCCTGCGCGGAAGGCGGCCGTAGCGGCCGCGCTCGGTGCCGTGGCACTGGCCACGCTGGCGTGGGACGGCCACGGTGCGATGGACGCCGGCCGGCTCGGGCTCCTGCACCTGGCAGCCGACATCGGCCACCTGCTGGCTGCGGGTACATGGGTCGGGGCGCTGGCCGCTCTCACGACGATGCTCTTTTGGAGAACAGCAAAAACGGACGCCGCTCACCTGCGCCTGTCCCGCCGGGCGCTCCGCGCATTTGCCGGCGTCGGCTCGGTGGCGGTAGTGGCAATCATCGCCACCGGACTGGTGAATGGCTGGCTGCTCGTCGGCCCAAGCCATGTGAGTGCGCTCACCGCGAGCCTTTACGGTCGGCTGATGCTGCTCAAACTACTCCTGTTCGGCGCGATGCTCGGGCTCGCGGCGATCAACCGTTTTCGCCTGACCCCACGGCTTGGCGAATGCGATCTCGCCGATACCCGCAGTGCGGTGCGTGCGCTTCGGCTCAGCCTCTTGAGCGAGGCGTCTTGCGCCATAGTCATCCTCGGTTTGGTTGCTTGGCTCGGAACCCTCGAGCCGCCGGTCTCGGCGATGTGATCATCGACACGTGCCGCACGTTACCGCTCCGGACAAATGGAATTCCATGATGGACGACGTTAAACTCGATACGCCGCCGACGAACCCAGCGCTGAAGACGGCCCGCGATCCCGTCTGCGGAATGATGGTCGATCCGCACGCAACCGCACATCGCGCCGAGCATGACGGTCATCCGTATTACTTCTGCTCGACCGGGTGCCGCGCAAAGTTCGTCGCAGACCCGATCAAATACATGACGCCGCAAGAGCGCCAGGCGCACAAACCGGTGCCGAAGGGCGCGATCTGGACCTGCCCGATGCACCCGCAGATCCGGCAGGAAGGTCCAGGCACCTGCCCCATCTGTGGGATGGCGCTCGAACCTGAGGAGCCGTCGCTCGACGACGCCCCCAACCCTGAGCTTGTCGATTTCACCCGGCGGCTGTGGGTTGCGGGGGCGCTGAGCATACCCTTGCTGGTTATCTCGATGGTCGCCGAGATGCTCGGCCGCCAGATCGTCAGTCCGAGCGCGTCGCCCTGGGTTCAGCTGGCGCTGTGCGCACCGATCGTGCTGTGGGCGGGCAAGCCGTTCTTCGAGCGCGGCTGGGCGTCGGTCGTGACATGGCACCTCAACATGTTCACGCTGATCTCGATCGGGGTCGGCGCTGCTTTTCTCTACAGCTTCGTCGCGACGGTCGCGCCCGGGCTGTTCCCGCCGACCTTCCGCACGATGGGCGGGACGGTTCCCGTCTACTACGAGGCAGCCGGAGTGGTCGTTGCGCTGGTCCTCGTTGGTCAGGTCCTCGAACTTCGCGCCCGCGCCGCGACCGGCAAGGCAATCCGTGCCCTGCTCGACCTCGCGCCGAAGACCGCCCGGCGGATCGATGCCGATGGCAACGAGACCGAGGTGCCGGTTTCCGACGTCGCGGTCGGTGACCATCTCCGCATCCGCCCCGGCGATGCGATCCCCGTCGACGGCATCGTCATCGACGGTCATTCATCGGTCGACGAGTCGATGCTGACGGGCGAGCCGGTGCCGGTGGAGAAGACAGCCGATGCCATCCTTACCGGCGGCACCGTGAACGGCACCGGTAGTCTGCTGATGGCGGCTCGCGCCATCGGCTCGGACACGATGCTGGCGCGGATCGTGCGTATGGTCGCCGACGCCCAGCGCAGCCGTGCGCCGATCCAGGCAGTCGCCGACCGCATCTCGGGCTGGTTCGTGCCAGCAGTCGTGCTGACCTCGGTCGTGACATTCGTCGTCTGGTTCCTGGTCGGCCCCGAGCCGCGCTTCGGCCACGCGCTGCTCAATGCGATCTCGGTGCTGATCATCGCCTGCCCTTGCGCGCTGGGGCTCGCCACTCCGATGTCGATCATGGTCGGCACCGGTCGTGGTGCGCAGGCGGGCGTGCTCGTCAAGAACGCCGAGGCGCTCCAGGCGCTCGAAAAGGTCGACACCCTGGTCATCGACAAGACCGGCACCCTTACCGAGGGCAAGCCGAAGCTGATTGCCACGCAGGCGATCGGGCGCAGCGAGGACGAACTGCTGGCCTTGGCGGCGGCGGTCGAGGCGCAGTCCGAACACCCGCTCGCTCAGGCCATCGTGGTCGCCGCGAAGGACCGGAGGCTGAAGCTCGGAACCATCGAGGGTTTCGCATCGCAGACCGGTCTGGGCGTGAGTGCCAGGGTCGGAGGCCATGACGTCGTGCTCGGCAATGCCGCACAGCTTGAGCGCATCGGCGTCGACAGCGCTTCGGTCGACGCCGATGCCGAAGCATATCGTGCGCAGGGCGCCGGCATCATGCTCGTCGCGGTCGATGGCGCGCTGGCGGGATTTCTCGCGGTGTCCGATCCGGTCCGCGCCAATGCACGCGAGTCGCTCGAAGCGCTCCGCGCGAGCGGCCTGCGGATCGTCATGCTGACCGGCGACAATGTAACGACCGCCGACGCCGTGGCCAAGGCGGTCGGCGGCGTCGACGAGGTGCATGCCGGTCTCAAGCCCGACGACAAGGCGCGCATCATCGGCGACCTCAAATCCGCCGGCGCGGTCGTGGCGATGGCGGGGGACGGCATCAACGATGCACCGGCGCTCGCTGCTGCCGATGTTGGATTGGCGATGGGCACCGGCACCGATGTCGCGATCGAGAGTGCCGGCATGACGCTGGTCGGCGGTGACCTGTCGGCAATCGTCCGGGCGCGAGCGCTGGCTCAGGCGACAATGCGCAATATCCGGCAGAACCTGTTCTTCTCGTTCCTGTTCAACGGCATTGGCGTGCCGGTGGCGGCCGGCGTCCTCTATCCGGTCGCTGGCATCTTGTTGTCACCGATGTTCGCGGGTGCGGCGATGGCGCTATCGTCGTTCACCGTCGTTCTCAATGCGCTACGGCTGAACGCGGTGAAGCTATAAGTTTGCCCAGCAGATAGGTTGACCGCTTGAGCTACCGTTTTCGGATTGCAGCCCCAACCGCTGGAATGTCTCAAATGGCGCGCACAGTGATCGCCTGTTCGACGTGAACGAACGGCTGGCTTCGCATCTTGACGCTCGAACGCGGACCAGTCGCTAACCACCAGCATCTCCGTTTTTCGATAGATGAAC
>JBBRQR010000025.1:0-16580 GCA_038226115.1 Sphingomonadales bacterium
CAACGAACCCACCAACCCCGCCCGCCGCCTTCGCTGCCGCGATGCCGTTGCTCGCCCGCAGCATCGCCGACAGCCCGGCGCGGAAGGCCGGGGCATCGGCGTCGAGGGTCAGCGGGAACACCTGGCGGCTGATCTCGCTCGTCGTGCGAAAGACGGTGAAGTCGTAGTCGTCGATATCGACCCCGAGCGCTGCGTGAAACGCGGGCCGCCCATGATCGCGGACGTACATCGTCGCATAGACCGAGACGAGGAAGAAGCGGACCCAGAAGCGATTGAGCCCGCGCAACAGTTTGGGGTCGGCGCGCATCAGCAGGGCGAAGGCGTCGCCGTGACGGAACTCGTCGCTGCACCATTGTTCGAAGAACTTGAAGATCGGATGGAACCGCGCTTCCGGGTGGCGAGCCAAGTGCCGAAAGATCGTGATGTAGCGCGCATAGCCGATCTTCTCCGACAGATAGACGGCGTAGAAAATGAACTTGGGGCGGAAGTAGGTGTATTTCTTGGTCTTGGTTAGGAAGCCCAGATCGACCCCGATCCCGGCATCCTTGAGCGTGTCGTTGAGGAACCCGGCGTGGCGCGCTTCGTCGCGGCTCATCAGTTTGAACAGGTTGCGGATGTCGGGGTTAGTCACCCGCTTGGCGATCTCGGCGTACAGGATGCACCCCGAAAACTCGCTCGTCATCGACGACACGAGGAAGTCGATGAACTCCTTGCGCAGCGCCGGTTCAAGGGTGTCGAGGACGCCGTCGAATTCGGGGGTGCGGCGGAAATGGCGCTTGTTGCGGTCCTCGCGCATCTCTTCGATCAGCGAGTCCCATTCGGCGCGGACGGGCGACACGTCGATCCGGTCCATCGCGGCGAAATCGGTCGTGTAGAAGCGCGGGCTAAGAACGGTGTCCTCGGTCGCCATTCCGAACGTGTCGGTGACGCGGCTGCCCTTCGCCTGCGCCTTGGTTGCGGCGACCAACCCCGGCACCGGAATTCTGACATGGGCGGTCACAGGCCCCTCCCGGTAAAGCTGACTTCATAAAGCTCGGCCATGCCGAAATGGCCGACAAAGCGGGTCCACGCGCGAAGCAGCGTTCCGGCACGGGTAAGGGTCGCGGCGCGGCGGACGCTGATCTTCTCGCCGAACGCAATCCGGATGGCTTCGCCGTGGACACGAACGCGGTCGCCGGGGCCGATGTCGGGGTTGCCGTCGAGCGCGACATGGGCGTGGAGGCTCTCGTTGCTGTGCTCGACTTCGACCGTGCAAGGCAGCGTCTCGGAGGTCGTCAGCCAGCCCATCACAAGTCGACCTTGCCGAACCGGGCAGCGGCGCTCGCGGGCGGGCGATGGGTTAGCAGGAGCTCGGCGAACGACTGCTTATTCGTCGGCCCGAACGAACCGAGCTCGATGTTGCGCCCGGTCGACGGATCGGTGAGGGTCAGGGCGTCATCGCTGAACAGGGTCAGGGTAAATGGCGCGGCCTTGCCGACCTCGCGCAGTTTTCGGTCGCGTGCCATGCCGCGCAGGACGCCTCGGATAAAGCCGTTGTTGACCCCATGCGGCAGGACTGCTGCGGTCGTCCCGCGCCCGACGTCGTCGATCACCAATGCCCCATCGGCACGATCGGTGAAACGCAGCGAGCGGGTTTCGACGACAACGACATGATGAACCACACGCTCGCTCGACGCGGTCGCAATCGGCGGCAGGTAACCGAGCTTCGGTCCGGCAGCGAGGGCGATGACCCCGGCAATCAGCACCCCGGCGCCAAGAAGCGGCGCGAGCGGGAATGGCTTGTCGTCGATCTCGCTCATGCGGCGACCGACCCGGCGAAATCGGGAACAGGGGTTGCCGTGCCGCCGATCGCTTCGCGCCGGCCGGGGACGGCAGCAGCGAGCGCGTCGGTAAGCAGCCGGGCGACGGCTTCCGGCTCAGGCAGCGCGCGCAGCATCGGCTCGGGCGTCCCGACCCGCCATGGGCGGACGTTGGGCCACAGGTGGATAAAGCCGAGGCGGGTCGTCTTGCAGCTGAGCGGGATATCGCCCGACCCGTCGGTATGAACCTGCAGCCCCGCCGCGATGATCTGGCTGAACGGCAGGTTGACGCATTTGGGCAAGGCGACACCGAAGCGCAGGACGACGCGGCGGTTGGTGATCGTGTAAATCGTCGCGCGCGCCGCCAGCCAGCCGAGCAGCGCGAGCAAAGCCACGGCGCCGACACCGACGCCTGCCGTCACCGCGATACCGCGCAGCGCGATCGCGGCCGGCATATGGCCGGTGGCAAGATTGAGCAGCGCCCAGCCGATCAGCACGACGAAATAGCCGCCAACGAGGTGCGTGTGGAACGCCCGGCGCGCGAGGGGAACCCACGCCGGCGATCCCTGCCAGACGATGTGTTCGCCCTCCGGCAGATGCCCCGGCAGACCACGCACAGGCTCGTTGGCGTATTCGCTCACAGGAATGGTTCGATGCGCGAACGCTTGGCGTACAGATAGCCGCCGCCGAAATAACCGACGACCTTCTCCTCCTCCAGACGGGTGATCTGGTTCGTGCTGGCGAGCACCGGGGCGTCACCGAACTGGTCGCTACGGATGGCATCGACGCGGATCTTGCCGACCCGTTGGTTGACCTGTGCCATTGCCATCGGCACCGTCACCGACCGCGCAGCATCACCCAACGTGCGGATTTCGAAATAGCGGATCACGCGCTCCGACTGGTCGACCCAGATGTTGGTGCACACCCCCGCCATCTTGTCGTCGCAGCCGAATACCGGCATCCCGATTGGAGTCCGGTCCTGACGGGCGACAGTGAAGCCCTGGCTGAGTTCGAGCGGAACGATCTTGGGATGGCCGCCCTCCCACATCGCGTCGGGAATATCGAGGCGGTTGCACCATGCGGCGGGGCCGACGCCGTCGATCAGCGGGTTGCCGGTCGGCTCGATCGGTGAGCCGGCATACGCCGAAACGCGGCGCGCTGCTATGTTGGGCACCTCATATTCACGCGGACCTGGCTTGTAGACGAGGCCGAGGCCGTGGGCGAGCTTGAATTGCTTGTCGCGCGGGTGGAACAGGCCATTCGTGCCGACCGCGCCGCTGTCTTCCTCCATCGGATAACCCTCGCGATGATCCTCGCGGCGGAGGTAGATCACCAGCCCGATGAAGAACAGGAAGAACGCCCAGAGCGCGAGCTCGGCGTAGTCGGTGTTGCCGACCAGAACGACATTCATGCGCGTATCCCCTCAGGCAGGCCGGCAAGGTCACGCCGGGTGATGACAGTTCGACCGGCGAGCGGGCCGATCGCAACAAGTGTAGCAAACAACAGGACAATCTCGAGACAGTAAAGTGCGCTATATGCACTCGCTGGCCCGGTCAGCGCCGAGCCGAGGTCGCCGCGCGCGGCTGCCGCCGCGATGGCATCGCGAACGACGCCAGCAACAAGAATGGCGATCCCCGCACACGACGCCTGGACGGCGCCCCATGCACCGATGGCAAGGCCCGACTGGCCGTTCCCCTTGAGGTCGCCCGACAGCGCCATGGCTGCAGTCAGCGTACCAACACTGAACAATCCGCCGCCAAAGCCGACACCGATGACCGCAAGGCCAAGCAGCGCCGGTGACCCCAGCGGGCCAGCAAGCGCGACAGCGGCGAAGGCGATCAGGCCGGGGACGACGCCAAACCCGGCGAGGCGGTTCGGGTCGTAGTCGCGCCCGAGCAGGCGCGCGGCGAGGCCGAGGCCGATCAGCGTCCCCAGCGCCCATAAAGCAGTCAGCGACGTCGTCGCCCCCACCGTCATGCCGAGAACCTCGCCGCCATAGGGTTCGAGGAGGACATCCTGCATATTAAACGCCGCCGCGCCGAAGCCGACGGCAACGAGCAAGCGAATGGTCCGGGGCAGCGCGATCAGTTCCGCCCACGCCGCGCGAAAGGACTGCGCTTCGCCGACGGTGTCGATCCGGGTCGCGGCAGGGTTGCGCGCCTCCTGCTTCCACAAGGCGAACAGGTTGACGATCATGGTGAGCGCGCCCGCCCCCTGAACGACCTTGACGAGCTTGAGCGCGGAGAAATCGTGGAGCAGCGCGCCGATCACCAGCCCCGAAATGAGCATCCCGATCAACAGCATGACATACATCAGCGCGACCACCCGCGGCCGCGCGTCGGCTGGCGCGAGGTCAGTGGCGAGCGCGAGCCCGGCGGTCTGGACGGTGTGCATCCCCGCTCCGACCATCAGGAAGGCAAAGCCGGCACCGACCAGTCCGATCGTGGGCGATCCCGTCGTGTCACCCGACATGATCAGCAGCGCGAACGGCATGATCGCGAAACCGCCGAACTGAAGCAGCGTCCCAAACCAGATGTACGGCACGCGCTTCCACCCGAGGATCGAGCGGTGATTGTCCGATTTATGCCCGATGAGCGCCCGCAGCGGGGCGAACACCAGCGGTAACGACACCATCATCGCGACCAGCCACGACGCGACGTGAAGTTCGACGATCATCACGCGGTTGATCGTGCCGATCAACATCACCGCCGCCATGCCGACCGTCACCTGGAACAAGGAAAGCCGGAACAGCCGCGCGAGCGGTAGTGTCGGCGTCGCGGCGTCGGCGAAGGGCAGCATGTTGGTGCCCATTCGCGTCCAAAATGTGCCCTTCGGCTTCGCGTGGTCAGCCAGCAACTCCATCGGCGGCTTGCCGGCGAAGCCATGATTGTGGCGCGCAGCGCGAAGGGCAGTCGCTGTCATGGTCGGACCAGCTCGAGCGCCTGGCTCTTATAGAAACCGCCCGAGATTCGCTCGCAACGGGGTTGACCCCAGCCCGGCAGCGCGGTGGCGAAGGCGGCTCCCAGGCTCGCGGCGCCGACCGGAATGATCGCCGGCGCGCGGTCGGCGCGCGGCAACAGCTTGCCGACCGTGTGCATGACCGTCAGCGCGGGTGTGCGCGGCGCGAAGGTGAACTCGATCGAGCGGCGCGTGCGGACGGCGAGCGCGGCGATGGTCGCGACGATATCGGCCTGCGGATAATGGATCAGCGAGTCCATAGCGACGACATGGTCGAACTCGCCGAGCGCCGGGTCAAGCATGTCGCCGACGCACCAGTCGATATGGCCGCCTTCGAGGTCCACCGGTGCGCGCTCACGGGCGATGCCGACGAGCTGTCCCGAAATGTCGATCGCCGTAACGTGCGCTCCACGTAGCGCCGCCGCAACCGCAAGCGCCCCCGTGCCGCATCCGGCGTCGAGCAGGCGTAGTCCGGTCATGTCACCGGGCAGCCACGCAAGGAGCATGTCGCGCATCGCCGTTCGTCCGGCGCGGACGGTGGCACGAATACCGCTGACTGGGGCGTCAGTTGTCAGCGTCTTCCACGCGTCGAACGCGGTGCGGTCGAAATACGTTTCCAACCGGGCGCGGTAGCGGTCCCAGTCGGCGCGCGGTGAGGCGGTCATGCCCGACATCATTCGAAGCCGAGGAACTCGAAAATGTCGCGGTCCTTCATCGGCATCGCGTCGAGCGGCTCGGTCCCGGCATAAAGCGTCGCGGCGAGTCGCATATATTCGAGCTTCACCGCTTCGAGCTCGGGCGTCGAATCCATCTCGAACACCGTGCACTTCTTCAGTCGCGACCGGCGGATCGCGTCGAGGTCGGGGAAGTGGGCGAGGCGCTTGAGGCCGGTCGCCGCATTGAAACGGTCGATCTCGTCGGTCGCCGCCGAGCGGTTGGCGATGACGCCCGCCATCCGGACCTCGTAATTTTTCGACTTGGCTTTGATCGCCGCGACGATGCGGTTCATCGCGAAGATCGAGTCGAAGTCGTTAGCGGCAACGACCACGGCGCGCTCGGCATGCTGGAGCGGGGCAGCGAACCCGCCGCAGACGACGTCGCCGAGCACATCGAAGATGACGACGTCGGTGTCTTCGAGCAGATGGTGCTGCTTCAACAGCTTGACCGTCTGGCCGACGACATAGCCGCCACACCCGGTCCCCGCCGGCGGCCCACCCGCCTCGATGCACATCACCCCGTTGAAGCCCTCGAAACAATAATCTTCGGGCCGCAGTTCCTCAGAGTGGAAGTCGACGGTTTCGAGGATATCGATCACCGTCGGCATCAATTTCTTCGTCAGCGTGAAGGTCGAGTCGTGCTTGGGGTCGCAGCCGATCTGGAGGACGCGCTTGCCCATCAGCGACAACGCTGCCGACAGATTCGAACTCGTCGTCGACTTGCCGATCCCGCCCTTGCCGTAGACCGCAAAGACCTTCGCCGAGCCGATCGTGTCGCCGGCGTCGAGGTGTACCTGGACGCTGCCGTCGCCGTCGATGCCCCCCTGGCCGCCCCCGGCGGCGAGGCCCATCGCCTTCGCCAGCGGCTTCGAAATGGTCGGGCGGTCGAGATCGATAACGCTCATATGCTTTTCCTCACGCGGCCATCGCGGGCACGACGCCCTCAAGCCGGTCTTCGAGATCGTCGCTGGCATTCTGTAACGCCGCAAGCGTCGCGGCGTCGGGCTGCCAGAAGTTCCGTTCGTGCGCTTCGAGCAGGCGGCTGGCAACGCGCAGCGCCGCCTTGGGGTTGAGGTCGGCCAGGCGGTTCCGCATCGCGTCGTCGAGGACATACGTCTCGCTGATCCGCTGATAGACCCATGGCTCGACCTCGCCGGTTGTCGCCGACCAGCCCATTGTGTTGGTCATATGAACCTCGATCTGGCGAACGCCTTCGAAGCCGCTCGCGAGCATCCCTTCGGTCCACAGCGGGTTGAGCATCCGGGTGCGAGTTTCGAGCGCGACCTGCTCGCCGAGAGTCCGCACCTTGCCCTCGCCCTGGGTCTGGTCGCCGATATAGACCGGTGCAGCGACGCCCTTGGCGCGGGCGATCGACCGGCTAATCCCGCCGAGACTGTCGACATATTGATCGACCGACGTCACGCCAAGCTCAACCGAATCGAGGTTCTGATACGTCAGGTCGACCCCGGCGAGGTTGGTGCTGAGCATCGCCGCGTGCCGGACGGGCGCGCCGGCTCGGCCATAGGCAAAGCCCTTGCGCGTCTCGTAAGCGTCGGCGAGTTCGTTCTCGTCCGACCAGACCCCCGCATCGATCATCAGATTGACGTTCGCCCCATACGCACCTTCGGCATTTGAGAAGACGCGAAGGGCTGCCGTGTCGATATCGCAGCCGAGCTTGGCAGCGTGCGCGAGGCTGTGCTTGCGGATGAAGTTGAGATGCTCCGGCTCGTCGGCGACGGTAGCCAGATACGCCGCCTCGGCGATCATCCGCGTCTGCATCGGCAGCAAATCGCGAAAAATCCCCGACAGCGTGACGACGACGTCGATCCGCGCCCGACCGAGTTCGGCGAGCGACACCAGCTCGGCCCCGCACAACCGACCATAGCCGTCGAAGCGCGGGCGCGCGCCCATCAGCGCCATAACCTGGGCGATCTGCGCGCCTTCGGTCTTGAGATTGTCTGTTCCCCACAAGACCATCGCGATCGATTCAGGCGGTGCGGCACCGTCGGCAGCGTGGCGGTCAATCAAGCGTTGCGCCTGCTTCGCACCGTCGAGGCTGGCAAACGCGCTGGGGATGCGGAACGGGTCGAAGCCGTGGCTGTTGCGCCCGGTCGGCAGGACGGCCGGGGTCCGCAGAACGTCACCGCCGGGTGCCGGACGGATATAGCCGCCATCGAGCGCATGGACGATCGCGCCGAGTTCGGTATCGACCGCGAGCAGCGCATCGGTCGCGGCGAGGTCGGCGAACAGCGTATCGCCAGCAACGTCGGTGGGGATGGTCCCACCAACGAGCGCCTCGATTTGATCGCGCGCAACGCTCCGGCCCTTGGCCTCGGCGATCGCGCACAACAGGTCGACGCGCTCAGGAGCAGTGCAACCACGCCCGACGACGTGGAGGCCGTGCGGAATCAGCGTCGCCTCGAGTTCGTACACCCGCGCCGTCAGTGCTGCGACTTCGGTCCCATGGTCGATCCATGTCGGGTCGGCGGCGACGAGATCGACCCCGGCGGCCTGCTCCTGGATCAGCAACGCGAGCATCGCTTGTTCGGCGACCGCATCGGGCGAGGTTGCACGGTAGCGTTCGATCGTGGCGCGCAGGTCGAGCAGCCCCTTGTAGAGCCCCGCCTGCGCGATCGGCGGCGTCAGATAGCTGATGAGCGTCGCGTTCGACCGGCGCTTGGCGATCGTTCCCTCGCTCGGGTTGTTCGCGGCGTAGAGGTAGAAGTTCGGCAGGTCGCCGATCAGCCGGTCGGGCCAACTCGTGGCGGACATGCCCGACTGCTTGCCTGGCATAAACTCGAGTGCCCCGTGAGTGCCGAAATGGAGCGCAGCATGCGCGCCAAAATCCTCGCGGACCCAGCGGTAAAAGGCACTGAACGCGTGCGTCGGGCTGAACGTCCCGTCGAACAGCAGCCGCATCGGGTCGCCTTCATAGCCGAACGGCGGCTGGACGCCGACGAAGACGTTGCCGAACTGGCTCCCTAGGATCTGGATGCCGTTGGCGTCGGCGAGGCTGCGCCCCGGAGCCGGCCCCCATTGCGCCTCGATCTCGGCAAGGTGAGGTTCGCGGCGAACATGGTCGTCGGTCGCGACGCGGTCGACGACGTTGGCGTCGGCCCCGAAGCGCGCGGCGTTGCCGACGAGGATCGCGTCGCGGAGGGCATCGGCGCTGGCTGGCAGGTCGACGGAATAGCCCTCGGCCTTGAGGCGCGCGAGGGTATTGAACACGCTTTCGAACACCGACAGATACGCGGCCGTGCCGACCGCCCCGGCGTTCGGCGGGAAGTTGAAGATGACCAGTGCGACCTTGCGTGTCGCCCGGTCGGCTTGGCGCAGCGCGATCAGCTTGAGCGTCCGGTCGGCGAGCGCCTCGGCGCGCTCGGGGCACGGCTGCATGACCCGCGTGCCTTCGGCAGGTGGGAAGGTGCAGTGGCGATCGCAGCCGGTGCAGGCGACACCCGAACCTTCGCTCCGCCCGCCGAATACCGTTGGGACAATCGCGCCGTCGAGTTCGGGGATCGCGACCATCATCGTCGCTTCGAGCGGGAGCAGGCCTTGGTTACCCTTCCCCCACGCCTGCAGCGTCTGGAATTCAAGCGGGTGTGCGGCGAGGTACGGCAGGTCGAGCTTCGCCAGCGCGTCGGCGGCGGCAACCGAATCGTTGTACGCCGGGCCGCCGACGAGGCTGAACCCGCTCAGCGAAACCATCGCATCGATGACCGGCTTGCCGTCGCGGACAAAGAACGCATCGATCGCGGGGCGGGCGTCGAGGCCGCTGCTAAACGCCGGGATGACGCGCAGGCCGCGCGCCTCGAAGGCGGCGATCACGCCATCGTAATGACCGGTGTCGTTGCCGAGGACATACGACCGCAGCACGAGCAGACCAACGGTGCCGACGACCGGCGTCGCGCTGACCGGCAAGTCGGCAACGCGCGCCGACATCCGACTCGCCATCGCCGGGTGATAAATGCCAAGCTCGGGATAATCCGCCGGGGCGGCCGGGGCCATCGTCCCACGCAGCGCACGGCGGGGACCGTCGGCGTAGCGATCAACGAGGTTACGGACGAGGTTGGCGAAGTTCTCGTCCGATCCCGCGAGCCAGTATTGCAGCGTCAGGAAATAAGCGCGGACGTCCTGCGCGGTACCTGGAATGAAGCGCAGGATCTTGGGCAGGCGCTTGAGCATCGCCATCTGCCCCGACCCCGACGATGCGGTACCGGGCTTCGTCGAACCGCGCAGCTTCTTGAGCAGCGCGAGCGGGCCCTTGGCCGGCTTGTCCATCCGATAGTCGCCGAGCCGCGTCAGCTTGACCACCGCCGCATCGCTCATCACCCCGACGATCGCGTCGCAGGAATCGCGGCGCGCGGTCAGCGCGGGCATTACCGCACGGATATGGTCGTCGAGGAACAGCATCGACGCAACGATGATATCGCCCTGCGCGATGTCGGCGCGGCACGCGTCGAGGCTGGCGGGGTTCGCTTCCCAGTCGGCGGCGGCATGGAACTGCAGGCTGAGGCCCGGATGCGACTGGCGCAGCGTCGCTTCGGCGCGGGCGGCGGCCCCTGACAAATGGTTGTCGAGCGTGACGATAACGACGCGCACCGCGGCCGCTGCGGAGCCAGAGCCGGGAGCGGAACCGTCAGCGCGCATAATGCGATTTCGCTTCGTACAGCGTGTCGAGGTCGATCGCCGCCAGCCCGCGGTCGGCGGCAAACTTCTCGGTGTTGCGACGCGCCTTGCCACGGACGAAGAACGGGATCTTGCCGAGTTCCTTCGTCGCGTCGGCGGTCCACGCGATGTCGTTGGCGGCGACCAGCTCGCCGGCGGTGACAAGCGGCTCGGGCGCTGCCGCAGCGACTGCCGCTGTCGCGCCGTGCCCACCAAGGTGCGACGCACCGGCAGCGTCGTTGAACTCGAAGTCGTCGCGGAACATCGTCAGCAAATGCTCCTCCAGCCCCATCACGAGCGGGTGGACCCAAGTGTCGAACAGGACGTTCGCGCCCTCGAACCCCATCACGGGCGAATAGCGCGCGGGGAAGTCCTGAACGTGGACCGGGGCCGAAATCACCGCGCACGGGATACGCAGCCGCTTGGCGATGTGGCGCTCCATCTGGGTACCGAGGACGAGCTCGGGATGAGCGGCGGCGATCGCTTCCTCGACGGCGAGGTAGTCGTCGGTGATCAGCGCCTCGACGCCGTACTTCTTCGCCGCGTCGCGGACATCTCGGGCGAATTCACGGTTGTAGCAGCCGAGTCCGACGACTTCGAACCCCATCTCCTCGCTGGCGACGCGTGCGGCGGCGACGGCGTGGGTGGCATCGCCGAAGATGAAGACGCGCTTGGCGGTCAGGTACGTCGAGTCGACCGAGCGCGAGTACCATGGCAGGCGCGAGCCGTTGGCCGCTATGACCGGCTCGGGATCGACCCCGCACGCGGCGGCCACTTCGCGGACAAAGTCGACCGTCGCGCCGTAGCCCATCGGCACGGTGCGGATCATCGGCTGGCCAAAGGTTTTTTCGAGCCAGCGGGCGGCGGTGTCGGCGGTCTCGGGGTAGAGGACGATGTTGCAGTCGGCCGCCCCCAACCGCGCGAGGTCGGCGGGCGACGCGCCCATCGGCGCGGTCACGCCGACGTCGATGCCGAGGCTGGCGAGCAGCCGGGTGACCTCGACGATGTCGTCGCGGTGGCGGAAGCCGAGTGCAGTCGGGCCGAGCAGATTGGCGACCGGGCGGCGAGCCTCGCGCGGGGGACGAACGACGGTCGTATCGGCGAGCGTGCGGACGAGGGCGTAAAACGTCTCCGCCGCCCCCCAATTCTCTTTGCGCTGATAGCTCGGCAGGTCGAGGTTGATGATCGGCACCGGCAGGTCGAGCGCCTTCGCCAGCCCCGCCGGATCGTCCTGGATAAGCTCGGCAGTGCACGACGCACCGACCAGCATTGCTTGCGGTTGAAAGCGGTCATACGCGTCGCGGATCGCCGACTGGAGCAGCTCGGCGGTGTCGGTCCCTAGGTCGCGCGCCTGGAACGTCGTGTACGTCACCGGCGGGCGGGCGTCGCGGCGCTCGATCATCGTAAACAGCAAGTCGGCGTAAGTGTCGCCCTGTGGCGCGTGGAGGACGTAGTGGACGCCGGTCATGCCGGTCGCGACGCGCATCGCCCCGACGTGCGGCGGGCCTTCATAGGTCCAGACGGTCAGCTGCACCGCTACACCGCCAGCCGGTCGCGGCGGTTGAACGGCCGCGCAAATAGTTCGGCGAGGTCGCCCGCCTGATCGAAGCCGTGAACCGGCGAAAAGACGAGTTCGATCGACCACTTCGTCGTAATGCCAAGCTTTTCGAGTGGGTTGGCGAGGCCAAGGCCGCACACCGCGAGGTCGGGGCGGTACGCCCGGGCGCGGTCGAGCTGACGATCCACGTCCTGGCCCTCGCTCAGCTGCGTCCCCGCCGGCAGCGCGGCAAGTTCGTGGATCAGGTGGGCGCGGTGGAGATACGGCGTGCCGACCTCGACCGGGATCATGCCGAGTTCGGCGGCGAGAAAGCGCGCGAGCGGCACTTCGAGCTGCGAATCGGGGAAGAAGAAAATGCTCTTTCCCGTGAGCACGTCGCGGTGGCGGGTGATCGCGCGGGCAGCGCGCTCACGTCCCGGTGCGACGACGCGGTCGAAGTGGTCGGGGTCGATGCCGAAGGCGGTTGCCGCCGCACGAAGCCACGCCGTCGTTCCCTCGACGCCGAACGGGAACAGCGCGGGCAGATGCGTCGCGCCGCGATCCTCGAGCGCCGCCGCCGTGTCGCCAAGGAACGGTTGAGCGAGAAGAAAACGTGTGTTCGCCCCGACCGGCGGCAGGTCGGCGGCGCGGCGCGGCGGCAGGGTGAAGACCGTCGGGATGCCTAGGTCGGCGAAGATCCGGCGAAACTGATCCTCAACGACATCGGGCAGCGCCCCGACAACCATGAGCGACGCGGGGGCATCGGGTGCGGTCGCCGCCATCGACGGCACCAGCGCGGCGAGGCAGGCATCCTCGCCCTGCGTAAAGGTCGTCTCGATCCCGCTGCCCGAATAGTTGAGGATGCGGGTGCGCGGCGCGTGCTTCGCCTCGAGTCGACTCGCGGCGCGCGACAGGTCGAGCTTGATGACCTCGGACGGGCACGACCCGACGAGAAACAGCAATTTGATCTCGGGGCGGCGCGCGAGCAGGCGATCGACGACGCGGTCGAGTTCCTCGTTGGCATCGGCAAGCCCGGCGAGGTCGCGCTCCTCGATTATCGCGGTGGCAAACCGCGGCTCGGCAAAGACCATCACACCTGCGGCCGATTGCAGCAGATGGGCGCACGTCCGGCTGCCGACGACGAGGAAGAAGGCGTCCTGGATCTTGCGATGAAGCCAGATGATCCCGGTCAGGCCGCAGAACACCTCGCGTTGGCCGCGCTCGCGCAGGACCGGCGGGAGGCTGACCGCAACCGGGCGATCGGCGACAGCAACGCTCATGCCGCCACCATCATGGCCGTGTCGAGCCGGGCGGCACGAAGCTTGAGAATGAACTGGGTCGCGTTGACGACATAAGCTGCGTAGCCAGCGAGCGCGACGAACAGCCGTGTCCGGTCGCTGCCGATATCGAACAGCAACGCCACGACATAGGCGGTATGCAGCGCGATCACGACCATGCTGAACATGTCTTCCCAGTAGAAGGCGGAGGCGAACAGATAACGCCCGAAGACCACCTTCTCCCAGATCGCGCCGGTCACCATGATCGTGTACAGCGCCGCGGTCTTAACGATGACCGATCCCGTCGCGAGCGCGAGGCCATGCCCCGTGGCCAGATACCGCAGGACAAGGACGAGACTGATGGCAAAGATCAGGAACTGAACGGGCGCGAGAATACCCTGAACGAGGGTCCATACGGAGGCATCGCGGCGAACACGTTCGGCCGGCGTGTAAAGCGCGCGGCGGCGGGTGCCGTCTCGTCCGCTTTTACGTTCCGCCCCCTCGGCTTGCATCGCGTCGCCTTGCATACGTCGTCGTTGCCGAAAACTACTTCCGCGCGCCACCGGGTGTCAACACGGCTTTACGTCCAATTTTATTGACACTAGGGTGTTTGATGTCGACCTTGAATGAGCGTTGCCAAATGTTTCGCGCCGCCATAGCCTCTCCCTTACCGGTAACGACGGCCCGTTCGAGGCTGACCCGGAGCGCGACGGCAGGGGACGGGTTTTATGGCGTCAGTTCACGAGGAGGCGTTCAGCGAGTCGCCCCGGCGCGCGCGGGCCAGCGACGCCTCGCCGCTTCGAATGGCGCGGTTGATCGAAGGGGAAATCATCCCGCGGCTGCTTTTGGCGCATCGTGCGGACCGCGACGTGTCGACGCCACCGGTGGCCGCCTTCAGTCCGGGGGCGCCGCTGGCGTTGGCGCATATGTCGCTCGAGACCGAGGTTTTCGGCCTGCTCGCACAGGTCGACGCGCATCTCGACCGGGGTGTGCCCATCGATTCGGTCTATCTGGATCTGCTCGCGCCGACGGCGAGGGTACTGGGCGACTTTTGGGACAACGACGTTTGCGACTTCGTCGACGTCACGATGGGCATGTGGCGGCTGCAGCAGGTCATCCACGAGCTCGGCAACCGCGCCGCGTGTCCCAGCGTGCGGACGCGCGCCGATCGGCGTGTCTTGTTCACCGTGCCCCCCGGCGACCAGCACAGCTTTGGGCTGGTGATGATCGAGGATTTTTTCCGGCGCGCCGGATGGCGGACATGGAGCGCGGCCGACGCGCCGCTCGTCGATCTATGCGCGGTGGTCGGTCGGCAGTGGTTCGAACTGCTCGGGTTGACCGTCAGCACGCTCGATCATCTTCAGGGCTTGCCCGAAATCTTGCGCCGGTTACGCCGTGCGTCACAAAATCCGGCCGTCAGGATCATTGTCGGCGGGCACATCTTTACCGAAAATCCAGTCCTGGCAGCCGAGGTCGGAGCCGACGGAACAGCCCCGGATGCTGCCCGTGCGCTTTTGCTCGCGGAGCAGCTCGTTGAACGCGCCGCTCGCCTCGACGGCAACTGCTGAGGGCAGCGACGCCGATACGCTCGTCGCCGAGCGCGAACCCGGAAAGGTCGCCGTCGGCGGCAACGGGTTCACAGCAGCCGCGACGACGCTTGGCGGGTTCGATCCCGATCTTGCCGCCCGCCTGACGAGCGTAGCCGCCGACATCGCGCTAGTCATCGATGGCGACGGCGTGATCTGCGACGTGGCGATCGCCAATCCCGATCTCGCCCGCGAGGCGCTGGTACCTTTGCTTGGTCATCGTTGGATCGACACGGTCGGCCCCGACAGCGAGTTCAAGGTCGATGATATGCTGCGGACGACGCCGCCACATGGCCTTGGCCGCTGGCGGATCGTCAACCAGCGGCGCGCCGACAGCGACGCAACCCTGACTTTGCGGTTTATGACCGTCGGCGCTGGCGACGACGGGCGCATCATTGCGCTGGGCCGCGATCTGCGTGCGACCGCCACTTTGCAGCAACGTCTCGTCCAGGCGCAGCAGTCGATGGAGCGCGACTATCTCAGCCTGCGCCAAGCCGAGTCGCGCTATCGTCTGCTGTTCGATCTGTCGGCGGAGGCGGTTATGATCGTCGACGCCGCGACCAACCGCTTCGTCGAGGTCAACCCCGCTGCGCGGCGGCTGGTCGGCAGCGATGCGGCAACGGTGCCGGGCGCTGCGTTCGCCGCCGTGTTCGAAGCCGGCAGCCGCGACCGGGCGGGCGCGCTTCTCGCCGCTGCTGCCGCCAGCCTGACCACCGATCCGGTCGAGGTTCGCCTCGCTCCCGGCGGGCGCGACTGCCGTCTGTCGGCAACGCTCTACCGCCAGGACAAGGCGACCTATGTGCTCGCCCGGCTGACGCCGGTGGCCGAGGTCGCGGTCGCCGACGACGGACGGCAGATGCTGATCGACGTCCTCGACCGCCTGCCCGACGCCTTTGTCGTCACCGACGCCAACCTCGATATTCTGGCCGAGAATGCTGCCTTCCTCGACCTCGCGCAGTTTGCCCGGCGCGAGCACGCGCGCGGCCAATCGCTCCGGCGCTTCCTTGGACGACCGGGGATCGACGCCGATCTGATCGTCGCGCACCTTGTGGATTCGGGATCGGTTCGCAACTTCGCGACAATTTTCCGCAGCCAGCTCGATGCCGTCGACGAGGTCGAGGTGTCGGCGGTCGCGGTAACCGAAGGCGAAGCGCCGTGCTATGGCTTCGCGATCCGCAGCGTCGGTCGCCGCATGCGCGACGATGCCCCCGCCGCCGGGCGCGACCTGCCGCGATCGGTCGAGCAGCTGACCGAACTGGTCGGGCGCGTCAGCCTGAAGGAAATCGTCCGCGAGTCGACCGATCTGATCGAGCGGCTGTGTATCGAGGCGGCGCTGGCCTATACCGATGACAATCGCGCGTCCGCCGCCGAAATCCTCGGGCTGTCGCGCCAAAGCCTATATTCCAAGCTCCACCGTCACGGTCTTGGCAACCTCACGGCGAGCGACGAGTGAGCCGTGCGATGACGGCGTCGCGATCGATCCCTGCCCCTGCTGCAATCCTGACCCTGATGAAGCCGGTGACGTGGTTTCCGCCGATGTGGGCGTTCATGTGCGGGGTCGTTTCGGCGGGGGTGCCGCTGTCGGGCCGCTGGCAGTTTGTCATCGTTGGGCTGATTTTGACCGGTCCGCTGGTGTGCGGCACGAGCCAGGCGGTCAACGACTGGTTCGACCGCCACGTCGATGCCATCAACCAGCCCGAGCGTCCGATCCCGTCGGGTCGCATCCCAGACCGCTGGGGGCTTGGCCTCGCCGTGGGCGGTACGATCGTGTCGGCGCTCGTGGCGGCGCTCGTCGGGCGCTGGGTGTTCATCGCCACACTGGTCGGCCTTGTCATCGGCTGGGCGTATAGCGCGCCCCCGCTGCGGCTGAAGGCGAGCGGCATCTGGGGTCCGGCGGCGTGCGCCCTCGCCTATGAAGGGCTGACGTGGTTCACCGGCGCGAGCGTGATGGCGGGCGGCCTGCCCAATGGACGCATCCTTGCGCTCCTCGGTCTCTACAGCCTCGGCGCGCACGGCATTATGACGCTGAACGATTTCAA
>JBBRQR010000026.1:0-16339 GCA_038226115.1 Sphingomonadales bacterium
CTAGACCTTCGCGGTGCTGCTGGATGCGCCCGCCGATGTTGCTGGTTACACCGGTGTAAAGCGTGCCGTTGCGCGTGTTGGTGACGATATAGACATAGCCGGTTTTATGCACGGCGATATGCAAGAGAAAACTGGGTCCCGCGATAACGGCGCGAACCTACAACCCCAGCACCGCTGCCAACCGTTCCGCTACACCGGCAAACACCGCCGCCTGCGCGCCTTCGCCCGGACGGCCCGCGTCCGAACTCAGCCGCAGCGCGATGTCGAGCGGGATGCGGCCGAGGAAGGGTACGCCCATCGCCGCCGCTTCGGTTTCGGCACCGCCATGGCCGAAGGGGTCGCTCGATTCGCCGCAATGCGGGCAGCGATAGCCGCTCATATTCTCGATAACGCCGAGCACGGGCACGCCGACTTCGCCGAACATCGCCACCGCCCGACGCGCGTCGATCAACGCCAAATCCTGCGGGGTCGAAACGATCACCGCGCCGTCGGGCTTGAGCTTTTGCGCCATCGTCAGCTGAATGTCGCCGGTGCCCGGCGGCAGATCGATGACCAGCACATCGAGCGCACCCCAGTCGCTCTGTTCGACCATCTGCATCATCGCCGACGACGCCATCGGCCCGCGCCAGACGATCGCCTTGTTGGGGTCGGTCATCATCCCCATCGACAGCGCCTTGATGCCATGCGCATCGGCGGGTTGCAGGCGACCGTTTTCGATCCGCGCGCGGCCTTCGATGCCGAGCAACGTCGGCACCGACGGACCATAGATATCGGCGTCGAGCAGCCCGACCGCCTGCCCCGAGCGCGCGAGCGCAACCGCCAGATTGACCGCGACGGTCGATTTGCCGACGCCGCCCTTACCGCTGGCGACGGCGATCAGTTTGCGGATGCCGGGAACGGTCGAGGCGGCGGGCGGCGCGGCGCTCGATGCCGAGGCGCGGTCGGCGGTCAGGATGATGCGCGCCGTCGTGACGCCGGGAACCTTGCGGACGGCGGCCTCGACGGCGGCTTGCAGACGCTCGGCAGCGATCCGGTCGAGCCCGTCGACGGCGAGCACGAGGCCGACGGTGCCATCATCCTTGACGACGATCCCGGCGGCGCGGCCCGAGGCGATAATCGATCCGCCGCCGGGGTCGGCAACATCGGCCAATGCGTCGCCGACGCGGTCCTTCACACTCATGGTCTGCTGCCCTTCACTGGCGGTTTCGGCGCGACAACGGCCCACCCTCGCAATCCCGCCATTGCCTCCGTATATAGCGACGACGCAATGGTGCACGAGACTTGGGATGGCGAATGCCCTGGCAGAATAACAATGACGGCGGCCCCTGGGGTTCGGGTGGCGGCAGTGGTGGATCCGGTGGTTCGGGCGGCTCCGGCGGCGAAGGCGGCGGCGGCGGCAGCGGCGGTCCGCCGCGCAATCCGTGGGGCGATGGCCCGCCGAAAAAGCCGCAGGGTCCGCGCCCGACCGGCAATCGCGATTTCGACGACATCATCCGCCGCGGTCAGGAAAAGCTGCGCCAGTCGTTTCCGGGCAACGGTCCGCGCGGCGGTGGCAACGGGCTCGACATGCTCGGGCCGCGTCCATGGCTGGTCATCGGCGGCGTCGTCGGTTTCCTGTGGGTCGTGCTGACCAGTTTCTACCGCGTCGATGCGCAGGAACGCGGCGTCGTGCTGCGCTTTGGCCGCTACGTCGAATCGACCGAACCGGGGCTGCATATCAAGGCGCCATGGCCGATCGACAGCGTCGTTCGCCGCAAGGTCGAACAGATCAACTCGGTCGATATCGGGGCCAACGAAGGCTCGAGCGAGAATCTGATGCTCACCGGCGATCAGAACATCATCAACCTCGCCTATGCGGTGCGCTGGAAAATCCGCAATCCCGAGATGTATCTGTTCGAACTCGCCGAGCCCGAGCAGACCGTCCGCGAAGTCGGCGAATCGGCGATGCGCGCCGAAATCTCCAAGGCCAGCCTCAACGACGCCATCGGCCCGCAGCGCGCGCAGATCGCCGAACAGGTGCGTGAGCGCATGCAGGAAATCCTCGACAGCTATCGCAGCGGCATCGAAGTGCGCGGCGTCGACATCAAGCAGGCCGATCCGCCCGCCGCCGTCGATGATGCCTTCAAGGACGTGTCGGCAGCGCAGCAGGATGCCCAGCAGGACATCAACAAGGGCCGCACCTATGCCCAGCAGATCCTCAACGCCGCACAGGGTGCCGCCGCGCAGTTCGATGCGGTTTATGTCCAGTACAAGCTGGCACCCGAGGTAACGCGCAAGCGCATCTATCTCGAAACGATGGAGTCGGTGCTGTCGAAGGTCGACAAGACCGTCGTCGAGCCGGGATCGGTGCAGACGTATTTGCCGCTCCCCGAAGTTCAGAAGCGCGCGCGGGCGGCGCTCCCCGCTGCGCCGGCGAAATAGGGTTACCCATGTCACTCGCACGCAACCCCATCCTATGGGCCGGCCTCGCCTTCATCCTGATCGTGCTGGCGATGACCTCGCTCTACACGGTTCCCGAAAATCGTCAGGCGGTGGTGCTGCGGCTCGGCAAGCCCGAACGCATCGTCAACGCCTATAACCAAAAGGCTCTGTTCGGCACGTCGGGGGCCGGGCTGACGCTCAAGGTGCCGTTCATCGAAAACGTCATCTTCGTCGACAAGCGCGTTCTCGATCTCGACATGGAAGAACAGACGGTGCTGTCGACCGATCAGCTGCGGCTGGTCGTCGATGCCTTTGCGCGCTTCCGCATCACCGATCCGCTGCGCATGGTGCAGACCGTTGGCAGCGAGGAAAACGCCCGCGACGCGCTGCGGCGGATTCTCGGCTCGCGGCTGCGCAACGAACTCGGCAAGAAGAAATTCACCGAGTTGCTGAGCCCCGAGCGCACCGCGATGATGGACGATATTCAGCAGAGCGTGAACCGTCAGGCGCGGCAGTACGGTGCCGAAATCGTCGATGTCCGCATCAAGCGCGCCGATCTGCCAACCGGCGCGACGCTCAACGCGGCGTATGAACGCATGCGCTCGGCGCGGCAGCAGGAGGCCGCGACGATCCGCGCGCAAGGGTCGAAGCAGCGCCAGCTGATCACCGCCGAGGCCGATGCCAATGCCGCGCGCATCTATGCCGAAAGCTTCGGCAAGGACGCCGATTTTTACGCCTTTTACCGCGCCATGCAGGCGTATCGGACGACGTTCAGCGATGGCTCGTCGACGGTCATCCTGTCGCCGAACAACGAATTTCTCCGCGAATTCGAAGGCCGAAAAGGCGCGCGATGAATGTTCGTTCATCGGACGTTAGTTTCGCGCGCGCGATGAGCATTTTCGTGTCGCTTAAACGTTAAGTCTTCCAGCGCACTCTTCCACCCGTTCTGAAAGGTCCGACCGCCCGTGCGTATCGCCCGCAGCCTGATTCCCGCCGCCCTGATCCTTGGTGGAGCCGCCGCAATCTTCGTTCCCGCCGGAGCGCAGATTGCGACCCCGCAAGCGGCCGCCCCGCCCGCGCAGAATGCCGCGCCACCCGCCGTTGCGATCAACCCGCCCGGTGGTGCGCCGCGCAGCTTCGCCGATCTGACCGCCAAACTCGCGCCTGCCGTCGTCAATGTCTCGACGACGCAAAAGGTCGAAGTCGGCAAGCTGAAAGGGGTGACGCCGGGATCGCCGTTCGAGGATCTGTTGAAGCGCTTTCAGGAGCAGCAGGGCGACCAGGGCGAGCCGGTAACGCGTGAGGCAACCTCGCTCGGTTCGGGCTTCATCGTCGATCCGTCGGGCTATATCGTCACCAACAACCACGTCATTTCGGGCGAAGGCCGCGGTGCAAATAACAAGGTGCCGGTCGAAACCATCACCGTCACCTTGGCCGACCGCCGCGAATATACCGCGCGCGTCGTCGGGCGCGACGTGCTGTCGGACATGGCGCTGCTCAAGATCGAAGCCAAGGACCTGCCCTACGTCAAGTTCGGCGACAGCCAGAAGGCCCGCGTCGGCGACTGGGTGATCGCCATCGGCAACCCCTTCGGCCTTGGCGGCACCGTCACCGCCGGGATCGTCTCGGCGCTTCACCGCAACATCGGCTCGGGCCAGTATGACCGCTATATCCAGACCGATGCGTCGATCAACCAAGGCAATAGCGGTGGGCCGTTGTTCGATCTCGACGGCAATGTCGTCGGCATCAACACCGCGATCTTCTCACCGACCGGCGGCAATGTCGGCCTCGGCTTCGCCATTCCCGCCGAACTGGCGCGCCCGGTGATCGACCAGTTGCGGACCACCGGTGTCGTCCGCCGTGGCTATCTCGGTGTCGCCATTCAACCGCTGTCGGCCGATATCGCCGCCGGTCTCGGCCTGCCCAAGGATCGCGGCGAGATCGTCGCCGACGTGACGCCAGCTGGCCCCGCCGCCAAGGCCGGCATCAAGCAGGGCGATGTCATCGTCCGCATCAACGGGCAGGAAGTGACCTTCGACAATACGTTGAGCTTCGTCGTCGCCAACACGCCGATCGGGTCGACGGTGCCGATCGACATCATCCGTGGCACCCAGAAGCTGACGGTGCGCGCCACCGTTGCGCAGCGTCCGTCGGAAGCGATTGTCGCCAGCCGTGGCGGCGTTGTGGGCAACGATGCCGACGAGACCGATCAGGACAATCCCGCCAAGGTTGCGCCCGGAGCCGAATCGGCGCGGCAGAGCCTCGGCATTACCTTGCAGCCGTTGACCGAACAGGTCCGCCAGCAACTGCGCCTGCCCGCGACGGTGCAGGGCGTGGTGATCGCCGGTATCCTGCCGGGCAGCAACGCGACCGAAGTCGGGTTGCAGCGCGGTGACGTCATCCTGTCGATCAACCAAGCGCCGACGACGACTCCGGCGCAGGCCGCAGCGGCGGTCGATGCCGCCCGCAAGGCCGGACGCGACACGGTGCTGGTGCTGTTCCAGCGCGGCACCAACGCGCCGTTGTATCGCGGCATCAAGCTGATCGCCCCGAAGAAGTAAGGTAAACCCTCCCCCCCTTGAGGGGGAGGGACCGGCGCGAAGCGCCAGGGAGAGGGGGGAGTCGGTGGAGCATGACTCCCCCCTCTCCCTCGCTCGCTGCGCTCACATTTCCCTCCCCCTCAAGGGGGGAGGGTTTTCGCGCTATTTCAGCGTCGCGCCTTTCGGCAGGCAAAACCGCACTTCGGTGCCGATCGACGAATTCGCCTTGTATTTGGCGACGAACGCCTCCCATCCGGCGTCGCGCTTGGGCTCCTTGGCGCCATAGACGTGGAGGCTGACAAACCGCGTTTCCGACGCGCGCATCCCGCCCTTCGCCGGGTCGAGCGCCGGACCCATGGTGAAGCTGTCGGTCAGCCCCGCCTTGGCATACCACGCCTTATGGTCGGCAAAGGCCTCCATCAGCCCCGCCTTGGTCCCCGTCGCCGTCAGCTTCGATTCGCGCAGCGTCGCCATCGTGCCGTCACCACACGGCCCGGCCGCCTGCGCGGCGGTTGCGCCCGCCAGCAATACTGTCGCCACTATCGCCTTGATCATGCCCTGTCTCCCCGGTTGAACAGGTCTGAGACTAACCGCTTTGCGCCGCGCTTCAACCGCCGCTACGACCTTAACCGAGGGGATCGATCCGAATGGGCAGCGAAATCTACATCGGCAAGGGCGAGCAGCACGGTCAGGCGCTGGTGCTCAAACGTGCCAACCGCCACGGGTTGATCGCGGGCGCGACCGGTACCGGCAAGACCGTGACGTTGCAGACGCTCGCCGAAGGGTTGAGCCGTGAAGGCGTGCCGGTGTTCCTCGCCGATGTGAAGGGCGACATTGCCGGCATGGCGATGGCGGGGTCGCCCGACGCTGCATGGACCGCCAAGCGCGCTGCCGAAATCGGCCTGAGCGACTATGGTTACGCCGCCAATCCGGTGGTGTTCTGGGACCTGTTCGGCGCGCAAGGCCATCCGATCCGCACGACGATCAGCGAGATGGGGCCGCTGCTGCTGTCGCAGTTGATGCAGCTCAATGAAACGCAGGAAGGCGTGCTGTCGGTCGTTTTCAAATATGCCGACGATCTCGGGCTGCTGCTGCTCGACCTCAAGGATCTGCAATCGATGCTGGCGTTCGCCGCTGAAAATGCACCCGAATTGGCGGCCAAATACGGCAACGTCACCAAGGCGACGATCGGCATTATCCAGCGTCAACTGCTCCAGCTCGACAGTCAGGGTGGGGCGAACTTCTTCGGCGAACCGGCGCTCGATATTGCCGATTTCATGACCATCGATGCGAACGGGGTCGGCCAGGTCAACATCCTCGCCGCCGACCGGCTGATGCAGTCGCCGCGGCTGTACGCGACCTTCCTGCTGTGGTTGCTCAACGAGCTATTCACGACCTTGCCTGAGGTCGGCGACCCCGAAAAGCCTAAGCTGGTGTTCTTCTTCGACGAGGCGCATCTGCTGTTCGACGATGCCCCCCCGGCGCTGCTCGACAAGGTCGAACAGGTGGTGCGGCTGGTGCGCTCGAAAGGCGTCGGCGTCTATTTCATCACCCAGAACCCGATCGACGTGCCCGAAAAGGTCGCAGGCCAGCTTGGCAACCGCGTCCAGCATGCGCTGCGGGCGTTCACCCCGCGCGATCAAAAGGCGGTGCAATCGGCGGCGCAGACGTTCCGCGCCAACCCCGGCGTCGATGTGGCGACGGCGATCACTCAGTTGAAGGTCGGCGAGGCGCTGGTGTCGCTGCTCCAGGCCGATGGCGCGCCGACGCCGGTCGAACGTACGCTCATCGCGCCGCCACGCTCGCGGGTCGGGCCGATTACGCCCGACGAACGCGACGCGGTGATGGACGAATCGCCGGTGGCGGGGAAATACGCCGAAACGATCGACCGTGAATCGGCGTATGAAAAACTCAACGCCAAGGCGGCGGCGTCGGAGGCGTCGGCGGCGGCGAGTGCGGCCGAGGTCGAAGCAGCCAAGGCAGCGGCGCTGCAGGCGCGGCTTGATGCGCGCGCTGCGCCCGCCGGTAGGCAGGGCAAGTCGCTCGGCGAACAGCTGACCGAAGGCGTCGCGCGGTCGATGGCGACGAGCATCGGCGGGCAGTTCGGGCGCAAGATTCTCGGCAGCATCGGCGGCGCGGTCGGCGGCACGGTGGCGCGGACGCTGGTGCGCAATATCCTCGGCGGGTTGTTCAAATAGCGGCGGTGGTTTGCCGCGTACCGCTCGCCCCGCCGTGCCGCGCTGCAGCACGGGCGATGTAACCGATCGGCGGTTTTCTGCGTATATATGACCATGATAACCACCCGACGCACCTTCGCCGCCGCGCTTGCCGCCGTCCCGCTCGCCATCGCCTTCGCCCCGCGCGCCATGGCCGCTGCGGGCAAGTTCGAAGTCAGCTACCCCGATGCCGTCTGGAAACAGCGGCTCGACCCCGCCGCCTATGCTGTGCTGCGGCAGGAAGGCACCGAGCGGCCGTTCACCTCGCCGCTCAACGACGAACATCGCGCCGGAACCTTCGCCTGCAAGGGCTGCAAGCTGCCGCTATTCAGCGCGAGCACCAAGTTCGACAGCGGCACCGGCTGGCCGAGCTTCTTCGCGCCGCTGAAGAACGCCGTCGGGACGACCAGCGACCGCAGCTTCCTGATGGAGCGCATCGAGGTCCATTGCCGCCGCTGCGGCGGGCACCTCGGCCATGTCTTCCCCGATGGCCCGAAACCAACCGGCCAGCGGTACTGCATGAACGGTGTGGCGATGGTGTTTGCGCCGGCGAAGGTGTGACGGTGTAACCCTATTTGTCATCCCGGCGACTCAATTGTCATCCCGGCGAAACTATTGTCATCCCGGCGAAGGCCGGGATCCAGCTTTTCTCCGGCAAATCGAAAGGTAGCTGGATCCCGGCCTTCGCCGGGATGACACGAACAAAAAATGACACCGACAACCGACCCACCTAATCCCAAGACAGGAGTTTCCCCCATGTTGCGCACTTTCCAAATCGGTGCCCTGACCGCCGTTGCGATCGCCGTCACCGCCACCTTCATCCCCGGAATCACCACCGCCGGTGAACGCCCCATCGTCGCGCCGGTCGCAGCGGTCGATGCACCGCTCAAGGCCGGCACGATCCAGACGGCGGTGCTCGCCGGTGGCTGTTTCTGGGGCCTTGAAGGCGTCTTCGAACATGTGAAGGGCGTCCGCTCTGTGCGGTCGGGCTATGCCGGCGGCAAGGCGATGACGGCGCAGTATGAGGTCGTCGGCAGCGGGCTTACCGGCCACGCCGAAGCGGTCGAGATCAAATATGATCCGGCGGTCGTCAGCTATGGCACCCTGCTACGCGTCTATTTCTCGGTCGCCACCGACCCGACCCAGCTCAATCGTCAGGGGCCGGATTCGGGCACGCAATACCGCTCGACGCTGTTCGCCCAGTCACCCGAACAGGCGAAGATCGCGGGTGCCTATATCGCCCAGCTGAGTTCGGCGAAGCTGTGGTCGGCGAAGATCGTCACGACGGTCGAGACTGCCAAGCCGTTCTTTGTCGCCGAGGGCTATCATCAGGATTTCCTGAAGCAGAACCCCGATTATCCGTACATCGTCATCAACGATGCGCCCAAGGTCGCGGCGTTGAAGCGGTTGTTGCCGACGCTGTGGAGCGACCGGGCAGTGGGGTAACCTTACCTCTCCCATTTGGGGAGAGGTCGGACTCGCGGCGCTTGCCGCGAGCCGGGTGAGGGGTCTTTTTCCAAAGCACCCTCACCCTCCCACGCGCTGAAGGAGCGCGCGGGCCCCTCCCTCTCCCCAAGTGGGAGAGGGGCTTTACGGCCACTTGCTGAACAACCCCCTGAGCGCCGTCACGAACGCCAGCGGCTGATCGATCATCACATGGTGCGCAGCATCGGGAATGCCGATCATCGCCGTCTCCGGGCGGACCATGGCGCGGGTGCGGGCGATGCGGTCGGGCGGCATCAGGATCGATCGTTCGCCCCAGATGATCGTCACCGGGCAGTTCGGCGCGCCGAAGACGCGCGGATTTTCGTCGGGGTTGAAGCGGTGCCACAGATAGGGATCGAAGGCCCAGGTCCAGCCGCCGTCCTTTTCCACCAGCGACCCGCGCGCGATCATATCGGCGATATACAGGTTCTTGCACGATTGTTCGGGCGCGAAGCGGAACCGCGCCAGCGCCTCGGCCAGCGTTGGATATAGTTTATGCGGGCGGTTGGTGGCGTTAGGCGGGCGCCCGCCGGCCTCGCCGGGTTCGCGGAACGGCGTATCGACGATCACCGCGCCACCGAGCCGCTCGCCGTGGCGATGCGCCGCCGCCATCGTCGGGAAACCGCCGAAGCTGTGGGCGACAACCAGCGGCTTGGGCCCCAGTCCCGCCGCCTCGGCGACCCCGAACAGTTCGTCGATAAAGCCTTCGATCGTATAGGTTTCGCGATGGTCCGATCCGCCCATGCCCGACCAGCTGAACGCTGCGATCCGATGGGTGTGCGCAAAGAACGGCGCGATGAAACGCCACCAACCGGCGTGCGCGCCGTTGCCGTGGAGGAACAGCAGCCCGGGCTTGCCGACCTCGCCCCACGTCAGCGTTTCGAGCGATGCACCATCGATGACGACGCGGGATTCTTCGGGCGCGACCGCCATCGCGTCGCGGAACCAGCGCGGGGCGGGCGGCACATCGCCGTTGAACGGTGCCAGCGGCGAGCGGCGGTTGCGCGCGCGCGCGGCGTCGGCGGGATCGATTTCGGCGTCACTCATAGGTCGGCTCGTCCCACCATGGGAAGAAATCGGGCATGCCGGTGCTGACGCTGTCGGGATAGACCGGCAAGCGTTTTTCGATAAACGAAACAACGCCTTCCTTGGCATCGCCGGTGCGGCCGCGGGCGTAGATGGCGCGGCTGTCGACCTTGTGCGCGTCCATCGGATGCGCCGCGCCGGCCATATGCCACAGCATCTGCCGGGTCAGCGCGATCGACACCGGCGCGGTATTGTCGGCGATCTCCAGCGCCAGCGCCCGCGCGGCGGGGAGCAGGTCGTCGGGCGCATGGACCGAGCGCACCAGGCGGCCCGCCAGCGCCTCCTCGGCCCCGAATACCCGACCGGTGTAGCACCATTCGAGCGCCTGCTGCATGCCGACGAGTTTCGGCAGGAACCAGCTCGACGCGGCTTCGGGAACGATGCCGCGCCGCGCAAAGACAAAGCCGAAGCGTGCGGTTTCGGACGCCAGCCGTATGTCCATCGCCAGCTGCATGGTGACGCCGATGCCGACCGCCGGGCCGTTGACGGCGGCGATGACGGGCTTGAGCGATTGGAAAATGCGCAGGGTCAGTCGCCCGCCGCTGTCGCGCACCGCCGCATGGCCGTAATCGACGCTGCCATCGGCACGCACCGGCGAGGAGTCGCCGCGTGGATTGTCGGGCCGCGCGTCATAGTCGAAGGTCTTGGCCCCGGCGCTGAGGTCGGCCCCGGCGCAGAACGCCCGCCCGCGCCCGGTGACGATCACGGCGCGCACCGCGTCATCGGCATCGGTCAGGTCGAACGCGGCGATCAGTTCGGTGCACATCGTCGCGGTAAAGGCGTTGAGCTTGGCCTCGCGGTCGAGGGTGATGGTCGCGATGGGTCCATCGATATCGAGGGCGATTTGGGTGAAGGTCATTGTTTTCCTTTCAACTTCCCTCTCCCCTTGCGGGAGAGGGCGACTCGCGTCCCTTGACGCGAGCGGGGAGAGGGGTCCCTCTGCGCCAAAGCAACCCCTCTCCCCGGGCCGCGCGACGGCGCGCGTCTCTCGACCCTCTCCCTCAGGGGGAGAGGGTGACGTTCACAGCGCCTCGACAATCGTCACATTCGCCAGCCCGCCGCCTTCGCACATCGTCTGCAAGCCCCAGCGTTGCCCGCGCGCCCGCAGCGCATGAAGCAGCGTCGTCATCAGTTTGGTGCCGCTCGCGCCCAACGGATGCCCGAGCGCAATCGCCCCGCCGTTGACGTTCAACCGCGCCGGATCGGCCCCAAGCGCCTGCAACCACGCCATCGGCACGCTCGCGAACGCCTCGTTGACCTCGTACAAGTCGATGTCGTCGAGCGTCATGCCTGAGCGTTCGAGCGCTCGCCGCGTCGCGCCGATCGGGGCTTCGAGCATGATCACCGGGTCTTCGCCGACGACCGTCATATGGTGGATGCGGGCGATCGGCGCGACGCCCAACGCCTTCAACCCGCGTTCGTTGACGATCAACACCCCCGACGCGCCGTCGCAGATTTGCGAACTCGTCGCCGCCGTCAGCCGTCCGTCCTCGGCGAGCAATTTCACCGCCTTGGTCGATTCGAGCGTCGCATCGAAGCGGATGCCTTCGTCCTGAACATGCGCCTTCGCAATGCCGTCGTGCGTCGTCACATCGACCGCGACGATCTCCGTGTCGAACGCTCCGGCCGTGGCAGCGGCGGCGGCTTTTTGCTGCGATCCGAAACCAAATTCGTCGAGCATGTCCTTGGTTAGATTATATTTCTTGGCGATCATCTCGGCCCCGGTGAACTGGCTGAACGAGACGCCGGGAAAGCGCCCCTTCATCCCCGGACCGCCGAACGGCGACCCCATGCCGGTCTCATGGCTCAGCTTGGCGGCGGCCCCCATCGGCACCCGCGTCATCGATTCGACCCCGGCGGCGATGACGATATCCATCTGCCCCGACATGACGGTGGCGGCGGCAAAGTGCAGCGCCTGTTGCGACGACCCGCATTGGCGGTCGACCGATGTTGCGGGAACGCTGTCGGGCAGTTTCGACGACAGCACGGCGTTGCGCGCGACATTGCCCGATTGCTGGGCGAACTGGCTGACGCAGCCCATGATGACGTCCTCGATCAGCGCCGGGTCGGCCCCTGAACGGTCGATCAGCGCATTCAAGACCTGGCCCGCGAGATCGGCCGGATGCCAGTCCCGCAACATCCCGCCGCGCCGTCCCCCCGCCGTCCGCGCCGCCGCGACGATATAGGCTTCGCTCATCGATAGTCTCCCCAAGTCCGTTTGCCGCGGCACTTTACGCTAACGTCAAGCGGCGGCAAGGTGAGGTTGTGAGAGGGGTGGGATTTTCGTTTTCGGATGGCAGGACGACAGCTGGATCCCGGCCTTCGCCGGGATGACAGGGGTAAGGAAGCGCGCAATCACGCCCAAAAATCCCCGTCATCCCGGGCTTGACCCGGGACCCAGTTTCTTCACGCACGGTGCCGCAAGAAAACTGGGTCCCGGGTCAAGCCCGGGATGACAGGAAGAGGGGCGGGATAATCGGTGCATGGTGTCCCACACAGCGCTGTTCGGGGCCGTCGCCACACTGATAAATAGGGTGGAGCAATCGCGCCAAAATCCCCGTCATCCCGGGCTTGACCCGGGACCCAGTTTCCTGCCCGCAGCGTCGCAAGGAAACTGGGTCCCGGGTCGAGCCCGGGATGACAGGAAGGGAGGAGAATGATGGGAGTATGGTGTCCCACACAGCGCTGTTCGGAGCCGTCGCCACACTGATAAATAGGGTGGAGCAATCGCGCCAAAAAATCCCCGTCATCCCGGGCTTGACCCGGGACCCAGTTTCCTGCCCGCAGCGTCGGAAGGAAACTGGGTCCCGGGTCGAGCCCGGGATGACAGTGAAATAGTTCATGAAAGACAGACGGTGATACCGAATAGCACTGTCATCCCGGCGAAGGCCGGGATCCAGCTTTCTTTCTGTGACCAATTGCGGGATGGAGCATCGTCGCGACGCCATAAACCAAACGGGGACGGACCATGCGGGCAATCGGACTGACCATCATAGCGGCGCTGGCGTTTGCCGGGGTGGCCGACGCCAAGCCGAAACCACGGGCGCATAATGCGACAGCGAAACCCATGGCAAAACCCGCCGCCAAACCGACAATCGCCACGCTCCCCGACACGCCCGAAGCCACCGAACTCAAGGCCGCGTTCGATTTCGCCTTTCCGATCTATGAGATCATGCGCACCCGCGACGCGGTGCTGACCAAGGTGCGCGGTTTCGGCCTGCCCAATGCCGTCAACATGCTGTTCCCAAGGAAGGCGCTCGCCGACGAGACGTCGCGCGACGTCACCACACCCAATAACGATACGCTGTATTCGAGCGGCTTTCTCGACCTTGCCGCCGGTCCGGTGACGCTGACGGTTCCGCCGTTGCCGGGACGGTACAATTCGGCGGCGCTGATGGCGTTGGGTGGCGACAATGTCGCCGTTCTCGGCACCCGCACCGGCGGCGCGGGCGGCAAATACCTCATCGTCGGTCCCGGCTGGAAGGGCACGCCGCCGCCGGGCGTCGAACTGGTGCGCAGCCCGACCAACGACGCGTGGTTGCTGGTGCGCGTTCTCGTCAACGGCCCCGAGGATCTCGACAATGCAAGCGCGGCCTTGTCGGGTTTCAGCCTCGATGGCGGCAGCGACCGCGGTGAGGCGGTACCGACCAAGGTTGCCGCACCCATCGCGCCGGACGGCGCAACGTTCGTCGCCGTCGTCAACGAAGCGCTGGCGCGGTCGGCCGCCAACCCCGCGCTGATGGCCAAGGCGCAGCGCTTCGCCGCGCTCGGCATCGGCAGCGACTGGGAAACTTTGTCGCCCGAAACCAAGGGCCTGTGGACCAAATATGCCGCCGCACTGCGCGACGGGCTGAAGGGCGGCATGGCCGACGCCGGGACCGTCGTGCAGGGCTGGTCGTATCCCGACAGCGCCATTGGCGACTATGGCGACAACGACCATCTGCGCGCGCTGATCGCGCTCGGCGGCCTCGGCGCGCTGCCCAAGGTGGAGGCGATGTACCTGTCGGCGCGGACCGACAAGGACGGTGCGGCGCTGACCGGCGGCAAGGCGTATCGCGTCCGCATCCCGGCGAGGCTGCCGGTCGGGGCGTTCTGGTCGCTGACGATGTATCAGGTCGAAGCCGACGGACGGCTGTTCTTCGTGCCCAATGATCTCAAGCGCTTTGCGGTCGGCGACCGCTCGAAGCATTTGCGCGCCGACCGCGACGGCAGCTACGAACTGTTCGTCCAGACCGCCAAGCCGAGCGGCGAGCGCGTCGTCAACTGGCTGCCGGCCCCCAAGGGCCCGTTCGTCATGGTGTACCGCGCCTATCTGCCGCGCGCCGAATTTTTGGACGGCAGCTTCCGCCTGCCACCGGTCGAGGTGGGGGAATTGATCGAGTAGTGAATGCCCCTCTCCCGCCTGCGGGAGAAGGGTTTCGGAGCGCTGCTTCCCCTCTCCCGCTTGCGGGAGAGGCGAGAGACGCGCCCCTTGGCGCGGCCCGGGTGAGGGTGTCTGTCACTCGGAGTTGGGGCACACCCTCACCCGCCGCGCTGGCGCGCGAGTCCCCTCTCCCGCAAGCGGGAGAGGGGTTGCAGGGCGCTAACCTTCCCCTCTCCCGCGTGCGGGAGAGGCGAGAGACGCGCCGCTTGGCGCGGCCCGGGTGAGGGTGTTCTCGTGTTTCGACGCTGGGGCACACCCTCACCCGCCGCGCTGGCGCTCGAGTCGCCTCTCCCGCAAGCGGGAGAGGGGTTGCAGGGCGCTAACCTTCCCCTCTCCCGCGTGCGGGAGAGGCGAGAGACGCGCGTGTTTACGCGCGGCCCGGGTGAGGGTGTCTGTCACTCGGAGTTGGGGCACACCCTCACCCGCCGCGCTGGCGCGCGAGTCGCCTCTCCCGCACGCGGGAGAGGGGTTGCAGGGCGCCAACCTTCCCCTCTCCCGCAAGCGGGAGAGGGGTTGTTTCGCTTCCGTTGCCGCTGCGCCCCCCGAATTCGTGCCGCATCTGCGAAAAAGTCTGGTATCGTACCTCCGATAGTCGAGGAGCGAAGCTCCGGCCTGCGCGGTACTGCCGGGAATGGTGTGCGACGTGCGGACCTCCGGTTGTCGATTGCGAACGCCATGTCCGATGCCCCGCCCTCGATTCTGCCGCTCGCTGTGACCTTGGCCGGCGCCATGATCGCCAGCGCCAGCGCGCCGTTGCTGCTGCTTGACGGCGAGCTGGCGGTCGTCGCGGTCAGTGATAGCTTCTGCGCGGCGTTCGATGTCGAGTCCGGCACCGCTGTCGGACGCGCGATCTTTGCGCTCGGCAATGGCGAATGGGATTCGCCGCGGCTGCGTTCATTGCTCATGGCCACGGTGTCGGCGGGGGCGGAAATCGCGGCGTATGAATTCGAACTGAAGACCAGCAACCACGGGACACGCTGTCTGATCGTCAATGCCAAGAAGCTCGAGTATGACGAGGACGACGGTATTCGGCTCCTCGTTGCGGTTATCGATGTCACCGACGCCCGGGCGCATAATCGTGATTTGGAAACGCTTATCCACGAAAAGGGGATGCTGCTGCAGGAACTTCAGCACCGCGTCGCCAACAGCCTGCAGATCATCGCCAGCGTCATCATGCAAAGCGCCCGCAAGACGGCGTCGGATGAATCGCGCGGCGTGCTGACCGATGCGCACCACCGCGTCATGTCGGTTGCGGCGGTCCAGCGCCAACTGGCGGCGTCGCAACAGGGCAGTGTCGCCTTGCGGCCCTATTTCAACCAACTTTGCGCCAGCATCGGTGCCTCGATGATCCATGATCACAGCCAGTTGACGCTCGACGCCACGGTCGACGATACCAGCGTCGATGGCGACATCTCGGTCAGCCTTGGGCTGATCGTCACCGAACTGGTTATCAACGCCTTGAAGCATGGCTTTCCCGATGGGCGGAACGGGCGGATCCATGTCGACTATCACGGCGGACGCGGTGGCTGGACGCTGTCGATCGCCGATGACGGAGTCGGCATGCCGACGGGCGTTCAGACACCTAAGGCAGGCCTTGGCACGACCATCGTCAGCGCGCTGGCGCGCCAGTTGAAGGCAATCGTGCAGGTCAGCGATGCCGGGCCGGGAACCCGCGTGACGATCGACCACCGCGCCATCGACTCCGCCGCCAATGACGAAGGCGACACGGCGAAAGCGGTCTAGCAATTTCTCTCCAGCCTGCGGGGGAGGGATTACAGAGCGCTAACCTTCCCTCTCCCGCCTGCGGGAGAGGCGAGAGACGCGCCCTTTGGCGCGGCCCGGGTGAGGGTGTTCTTTGTGTTGGCACGATAGGCACACCCTCACCCGCCGCGCTGATGCGCGAGTCGCCTCTCCCGCAAGCGGGAGAGGGGTCACATCAGCGCTAACCTTCCCCCTCTCCCGCCTGCGGGGGAGGCGAGAGACGCCGCTCTTGCGGCGGCCCGGGTGAGGGTGTTCGTGTTTCGCCGCTGGGGTACACCCTCACCCGCCGCGCTGATGCGCGAGTCCCCTCTCCCGCAGGCGGGAGAGGGGCACATCAGCGCTAACCTTCCCCCTCTCCCGCCTGCGGTAGAGGCGAGAGACGCCGCTCTTGCGGCGGCCCGGGTGAG
>JBBRQR010000027.1:0-15741 GCA_038226115.1 Sphingomonadales bacterium
CGATTTGGCGGTGAGGCGCATGATCATCTCCCCAGATGGTTACTCGACGCCAGCGTTTATTCACCGGTCGCCACCCCGCAGCGGATTGCCACTAAGGTTCACGTGCATGTGAACCGCTGCCCCACACCTTGTCCACGCATCGAAGCGGGCAATATCGTCGCGCGGCATCGACTAGGTCTGGCGTGTGATAAAATTGACACGCTATCGCCGTCCGAGGGGAGATTTACGGGCGGACCTGAACGATCGATGAGATCGCGCAAGTGCCGCCGGCCCGCGAGATGACCGCGTCGCGGCCCGCGCAGAGCCGTCCGGCGACGGCGCGGCGGTAATAAAAGCCCTGATAGAAACTCAACGCTGGACACGCCGTGTCGAAGTTCATCCGCCAGCGGCTGCGGTCGCTCATTGTCATTTCGACTGCGCGATCGCCGAGGACGACGGCCCCGGCGACATGGTCGACGCCAACACAGCGCGACCGCGCCGCGCGCGAACTCTTGCTCGTACCGGAATGATCTTGGCCGGGACGAGCATGGACGCGGGCAACCGAGCGGTCGAATGTCGGAGATGCGGCTCCGACGAGCATAACGACGCCGACCGCTGCCAGAAGGATGCGCGTGATCACGCTGTCGTCGTCGCTCGTGTCATGTCGTTCTCGTTGCGGGCGGCGGCTGAACACCAGCTTAACCTGACCTATGGGCGGCGGGCAAGGTCGGGCTGTCCTACATCGCCCGCTCCGGTCATAATGGTGGCGTGGAGTCGGGAGGTTCGGTGCGGAGTATCGGTCGATCGTGGGACGAGCCGGGATTCGGTGGATGGTGACGCCAACGCTCGGCGCCATCGCGGCCGCCGTCGGCGACGAGTGGAGCGCCGATGCTGCGGTGCTGGCGCCTCACCTCGTTGACTGGCGCGGGCGCGTGCACGGCGCAGCGGCGATGATCGTCTGGCCGCGGTCGACGGCGCAGGTCGCTGCCGTCGTCCGCGCCGCCGCTGCCGGGCGAGTTCCACTCGTGCCACAGGGCGGTAATACCGGGCTGGCGGGCGGGGCGACGCCCGATGCGTCGGGGGCCGCCGTGATTGTCAGCCTGTCACGCATGGCGGCGATCGGCGCGGTCGACCGCGCGGGGCTGACGCTGACGGTCGAGGCGGGGGCGATCCTTGCCGCTGTCCACGCCGCCGCCGCCGCCGCCGATACGGTGTTTCCGCTCGACCTCGCGGCAAAGGGGTCGGCGACGATCGGCGGGTTGGTCGCGACCAACGCCGGTGGGGTCCAGGTCCTGCGCCACGGGACGATGCGGACGCGCGTCGCCGGACTGGAGGCGGTGCTCGCATCGGGAGCGGTGCTCGATCAGCTGTCGCCGCTGGTCAAGGACACTGGCGGCTATGACATCAAACAGCTGCTGATCGGGTCGGAAGGAACGCTGGGCATCGTCACGCGCGTCGCGCTCCGCCTCGTCGTCGCGCCGCGCACCCGCGTCGTCGCGTGGGCGGGCGTCTCCTCTCCCGACGCGGCGCTGGCGTTGCTGGCGCGACTGCGCGGCGACCTCGGCGACGTGATCGAAAGCTTCGAACTGATCCCGCTCGCCGGGGTCGATCTCGTCGCGGCGCACGGGCTACGACCGCCGCTGTCGACCGCAGCACCGTGGCAGGTGCTCATCGACCTGCGGTCGGTTTCCGCCGCGCCGGGAATGCCCACCGCGCTCGCCGATACGCTCGCGGCGGCAGGCGTCGCCGACGCCGTGATCGCCCAGTCCGACGCTCAGGCCGCCGCCCTGTGGCACATCCGCGAAACCCTGCCCGAGGCCGAACGACGCGACGGAGTGGCGGTCAAGCACGACATCGCGTTACCCGTCCCCATTCTCCCCGACTTCGTCGCGGCGGCGACCCCGGCGATCGAGGCGCGGTGGGCGGGCAGCCGCGTTCTCGTCTTCGGCCACGTTGGCGACGGCAACCTCCACTATAATGTCCGCGCTCCCGTCGGGGTCGACAGCGCGGCATGGGTCGCGGCGAACGGCGGTGACATCACCCGCGCGGTCAACGACCGCGTCGTCGCGATGGGCGGATCAATCGCCGCCGAACACGGCATCGGCCAGATCAAGACCGCCGAGTTAGCGCGCGTCGGCGATCCGGCCCGGCTGGGGGCGATGCGCGCGATCAAGGCGGCGCTCGACCCGCTCGGCATCTTGAACCCCGGCAAGGTCGTCGCGTGACCAGCAGACCGCGCCGCGACCTTGCGTTCGGGATAAACCCGGTCAAAGTGTAAACTTCTGTAACCTTCCGCTCTTGCCCGACGCTTGCGCCCGCGCGCCGGGATCCGTAACAAAGCGCGCATTGGTGGGCCCGCTGGGGGGTGCCGCCCGGAAAGAAACACGATTATGGCCTCGGCTCCCGCGTCGCAACTGCCGCTGTTCTACCAATCGCTGGTGCCGCTTTCGACACAGTTCCATCCCAATCACGGGCTGGTGCCGCACACCGACCTCAATTTCACTCGCTCGACCCATGCGATCCCGTTGACCGTCGACGAGTTCGCCGTCGCCCAGCGCAGCTTCCCGATCGTCTTCGGCATGGGTGAAAACCCCGCTCCACTCGCGCTGCTCAGCCTGATCGACGGCCTCAACCTATTCCTCGACGCTGATGGCAAGTGGCAGGACGGGGCGTATCTGCCTGCTTTTGTCCGCCGTTATCCGTTCATGCTCGCCAAGCTGGGGCCGGACGCGACCGACCTGTCGTTGTGCTTCGACGATACGTCGGGCATCGTCACCGCCGACGGCGAAGAGAAGCTATTCGACGGTGAGGTGAAGACGGCGACGGTCGATCGGGTCCTCGACTTTTGCGGCCAGTTCGAATCGGCAGTGGCGCGCACGCGCGGCTTCATGGACGAGATGGAGAAGCTCGAACTCCTCACCGACGGTGAAGTGACGATCCAACAGCCGAATTCCGAACCTGCGGTCTATCGCGGCTTCCGCATGGTCGCCGAGGATCGGCTCCAAGCTCTGCGCGGCGATCAGGCGCGCAAGATGGTCCAGACGGGGATGATGGGGTTGATCTACGCCCATTTGTTCTCGCTGCCGCACATCACCACGCTGTTCGACCGGCAGCAAACGCGCGACGCGGCTATCACTGCGGCGTGAGGGGCAAAACGCCGTCCTCAGTGTGAACGCGCTTCGGACTTGCGGTAGATTTTGGCGGCTAGTTGAACGCCGACAGCAGCGCGTGATCAGCAGCGGCCGCCGTCTGGGCGAGGTCGCGACAATGAATGACCGTCTCGCGAAGGGTCGCGCTGCAATGATCGGCGTCAGGGTGCTCAGTGGCACCGGGCACCGCTTTCCACAAGCCGACGACGATCGGTACGCCGGGCAGTCGCTCGTGGAGTCTTCGCAATAGCGTCCGCAGGTGTGCCGGAACCCCTTCGACATCAAGGTAAACGACGGCGATCGCGAGCACGCCCGAGACATCGAGGGATCCGATGCGCTCACGCGAGACGTCGGTAAAGCTCGCCGTCCTTGCGCCAAGGTCGTGCTTGCTGAGCAGCTGGGCAAGGATCACGGCCCCGAAGTCGTCGAGCGGCCCGCGCCCGGCGATGCACAGCACCGCTCCTTCCGACTGCCACGCTGACGATGGCGGATGTTCGGCGGCAACCGGCGCGGCATTGTGCGGCAACCGCTGTTCGACCAGCGTGCGCGACCCGGTGGCGTTGGCGCCGGCTGCCGGCGGGTCGCGGTCGTCATGGCTGGCAAGGTCGGCGATCAGGTCGCTCGCGGCGCTGCGGACGCGGTCGAGGCGGGCATCGTCGAGGACGCCGCGTAGACAATCGGCGGCAGCAAGGTTGAGGCCCTTGATCGCAACCTCGTCGTAATAGCTCGACAGTGCGCGGTCGCGCAGCAGTGTCTCGGCTTGATCGAGCGCCTCGTCCGAGTCGCCGGCCAACATCCGCTGGTAGAAGCTCTCGACCGGAGTCAGCGCCGGCCGGTCGCCGAGCATCACGTCGAGAAACTCGAGCCGTTTAACGTGCCGCCCGAGCACGACGAGGCACAGTGTCAGCGGCGTCGATAGAATCAGTCCGATGGGCCCCCACAGCCACGTCCAAAAAATCGCCGAAACGATTACCGCGATCGGCGACAGGCCGGTCGAATGGCCATAGACCATCGGCTCGACGACATAGCCCATGATCGGTTCGACGACGAGGAAAAGCCCGACGACCCAGATCGACATCGACCAGTCCGGGGCGACGGCAGCAGCAAGGATCAGTGGCGGCAGTGCCGACAGGAACGGGCCGATATAGGGCAGGAAACGCAGCAGGCCCGCAAGCACCCCCCACAGCGCCGGCGACGGCACGCCGATCGCGTAAAGGCCGCCGCCGATGATGACGCCAAAGGCTGCGTTTATCGCCACCTGAGTCAGGAAATAGCGGCTCAGACGCGCGGCAGCTTCGTCCATCGCAGTCGTCGTCCGGTGTAGGTCGGTCGCACCGAAAATACGGATTAACCGATCCCGCAAATCCTCGCGCTGGAGCAGGATGAAGATGGCGACGATGACGACGATCGCGGTCGTCTCGATCGGCCCGACGATGGGACTCAAGACCTCGCGTATCAGGGCGATCGGCGACAGCGGCGGAGCCCGGACTTCGACCGGCAATGGCGGCGGCGCAGTCCGCAGCGCACGGGGCCCGGTTGTGACGCGCGTCGGGCTGGCAAGGCCGCCGCTCGCGCGGTCGAGCTGCACGCCCAGCGCGCGGAGCATCGTCGGCAGGCGTCCAACGGTCGAATTGCGGACTAATCGCACCTTATGCTCGATCGTCACCGCATATTGTGGCGCGTCGGTCGCAAGGCTGGCGACCTGAGTACCGATCACGGTTGCGAGCATGGCAAAGAGCCCAAGCGTGAACAGGACGGCCATGACCACAGCGGGCACGCGCGGCAGGCGCAGGCGCTGAAGCCCTTCGACCACTGGCGACAGAATAAACGACAGCAGCACCGCGAGCATGATGGGGACCAGCACGTCACGCGCAAGGAAAAGCGCGGCGACCGTGACTACGCCAACAGCGAGCGCGAGCAACGCACCCACGCCAGGGACTTCCGCCGCAACCACCTGAGCGCGCGGGGCGACTGGATCAGCGTCGTTCATCTCAACCTCCGACTCGGATCATAGCGAGGGAGCGAGCGCGACGCGCGCAAGAAAATCGACAGTGCCATGATCGACGGCAGCAGGCGCGTGCCGAAATGTCGGGTGCCACGCATCAAGCGCATACCCGACCGTCTCTAAAAAATGGTGGGCACGGCTGGTATCGAACCAGCGACCCCTGCGATGTCAACACAGTGCTCTACCACTGAGCTACGCGCCCACGCCGGCGGTACCTAGACGGCTCCAACAGGTCGCGCAAGCGACAAAGCTATGCGCTGGCACGATCGCTCGGTGCATCATATGGGTGAGAGATGATCGACGGCTCCCTCGCTCCTGGCTTTGAAGTCAGCCTCGCTTCCGATCCGCCAGGTCCACTCGTCCTCGCCTCACCGCACTCGGGCCGCGACTATCCGGCGGCATTTCTCGCGGCAACGCGGCTAACACTCGCTCAGTTGCGGCGCGCAGAGGATGCATTCGTCAATGAGTTGGTTGCGCCGGGCGCTGCCGACCATGGCGTTCCGCTGGTCGCTGCCCGCTGGGGACGGACGTGGCTCGACCTCAACCGCGATGCCGCCGAGATTGACCCGGCGATGGTTGTCGACGCCATGCCAGTCCACCCCGCCCAGGCCAGCGACCGCGTGGCTGCCGGTTTGGGCGTGATCCCGCGGATCGCTGCGCACGGGCTCCAGATCTATCCCGGCCGCCTTCGCCATTCCGAGATTGCCGCACGCATCGCCGCTGTCCACCTGCCCTACCATGCGGCGATCACCGAGCGGCTAGCGGCGGCGGTGCGGGCTAACGGCTTCGCTGTCCTGCTCGACTGCCACTCAATGCCGAGTCCGCCGGTGGTGCCCGGTGGCGCGCCACAGATCGTAATCGGCGACCGCTTCGGCACGTCGGCGATCGCGGCGCTGGTCACGGTCGTCGAGCGCCACTTCGCCGCCGCCGGTTTCCGAGTGGCCCGCAACGCGCCGTATGCGGGAGGTTATACCACGACGCATCATGGTTGCCCGGCCACTGGTGTTCACGCCGTCCAGATCGAGGTCGACCGTGCGCTGTACATGGACCCGGCGCGGCTCGTGCGGCACGCCGGGTTCGAGCGGATGGCGGCGACCTTTGCCGGGCTTATTGCCACCTTACCGGCGCTTGCCGCACGGCTCGACCTCGAGCCGCCACGGACGATGGCATGCGCGGCGGAATGAAAAAGGGCCACGCCCGGAGGCGTGGCCAGAGTTCAGGGAGCGCAGCGGCGTAAGGGGGGTAACGCCGCTGGCCCAGCCAACATAGTGCATTGCAGCATAGGTTCAAGTCCGGCGACGGTCGACGCCGTCGCCGCACCCCGCTAGACGCTGGTCGATGACATCCGGTGCCGCACTTTTCCTTGATCTCCTTCGCGCTAACGGGGTGACACACCTCTTCGGCAATCCTGGCACGACCGAGCTGCCGCTGGTCGATGCCTTCGCCGCCGAAACGGGGATCCGCTACATTCTCGGGCTGAACGAGGTCGTCGTCCTCGGCATGGCGGACGGCTATGCCCAGGCGAGCGGGAGGCTGGCGGTGGCGAACCTCCACGCCGCCCCCGGCCTCGGAAACGCGATGGGCATGCTGTACAATGCGGCGAAGGCCGGAGCGCCGATCCTCGTTACCGCCGGGCAGCAGGACACCGGCATCGCGTTGACCGAACCGCTGTTGTGGGCCGACCTGGCGATGCTCGCTCGACCGCTGGTCAAATGGTCGCATGAGGTGACTTGCGTCGATGACCTGCCGCGTGCCGTCCACCGGGCGGCAAAGGTCGCGCTGACCGCGCCGAGCGGGCCGGTCTTCCTGTCGATCCCCGGCGACGTGCTGACCGCCGATGCGAGCGCGGTCGCGCCCCTGGCTCCGACCCGGATCGGCGGGCGGGTGCGCGGTGACAGCGCCGGCATCACCGCCGCTGCCGATCTGATCGCTGCGGCGACCAACCCGCTGATCTTTGCTGGCGATGCCGTGCCGCGATCCGATGCCCATGCCGAACTCGCCGCTCTGGCCGAAGCGATCGGCGCGCCGGTCTATCTCGAGGGCATGGCCAACACGGCGGCTTTCCCGTCCAACCATCGCCTGTATGCCGGATCGGTCGCGCGGATGGCCCCGGCGGTGCGCGCGCTGACCGACGGGCACGACCTGATCGTCAGCATCGGCGCCGACCTGTTGACCCAAAGCCAGGCGGCGGGGGTCGAGGCGCTCGCACCCGGCAAGGCGTTGATCCACCTCGACGACGACCCGTGGGAGATCGGCAAGAACTACCCCGCGACCGTTGGCATCGTCGGCGATGCGAAGGCGACGCTGCCCGAACTGACCGCCGCCGTGCTGGCGCGGATGGCGCCCGCGACCGCCCGCGCCGATACCGTTGCCGCCGGACTTGCGGCGAAGCGGGCCACGCTTGTTGCCCGCGCCGTCGCCGAAGCCGACATCGTGCCTTTGCGTCCGCTGGCGGTGCTCGCCGCGATCGCCGAGTGCCTGCCCGCCGACACCATCGTCGTCGAGGAGACGCTGTCGACCGGCATGAACACTGTTCGCCACCTGATGCCGGCCGTCCGCCCCGATTCGTGGTTCGGGATGCGCGGCGGCGGCATCGGGGTTGCCCTGCCGCAAGCGATCGGCATCAAGCTTGCCCACCCCGACCGCCCGGTGATCGCGCTGAGTGGTGATGGGAGCGCGATGTATTCGATCCAGGCGCTGTGGACGGCGGCGCATTACGGTCTTGGTATCGTTGCCGTCATCGTCAACAACCGCAGCTACCGCATCCTCAAGCAGCGGACCCGCGCGCTGGGTGGCCCGAGCGCGGCGAGCGACACCTATGTCGGCATGGACCTGACCGATCCGGCGATCGACTTCGTTGCGCTGGCCGAGGCGCAGGGGGTGCCGGCCGAGCACGTCGCGACGTTGGCCGATTTGCGCGCGGCGCTTGCGCGGGGCTTTGCTGGTCCCGGACCGCGATTGATCGAAGTGGCGATCGACGACGCGATCTGACGCCAACCAACGCGAATCCACGTTCACACCGAAGCGGGTGTTTTGCGTCTCGCGCCACTCGACGGATCGCGGAAGGTCACACAAGTTTACATAATGACTGCGCTTTCGGCACCAACGTGTGCGCCGGAGCGCGGCGAAGGTCACACCCGCAGCGTAAAAACTAATCCCTTTCCGGTTAAAGTCTCGCCGCTGTCGCGCCCATATTGCCCACAATGAGAAAGAGCAACGCCGCCCGTTGGTGACGATTAGTGGCTAGCACAAACATCGGTTGTAGGACAGCGAATTCAGCGCCTTATCCGGCGACCAGCGTCACGCCCAGCGCGACGGCGACGCCAAGCAGCGTCCCGCCGAGCAGGTCGCTGGGATAATGATGACCCGTCGCGACACGCGACCACGCGAGCACAAGCCACAGGCCGAGGGCGGGGAGCCATAACCCTGGCCAGCGCATCACCACCGGGGTCGTCGTCGCAGCAAAGGTCATCAGATGGCCGCTCGGAAAGCTGAATGCATCGAGCGGAACCGACGCCGCCACGGGTCCGGCGCGATGTTCGAACGGGCGCGGGCGGGCGGCGACGCGCTTGATCGCCGGATAGATCAGGTGGCTGACGGCCCCGGCGACGGCGGCCAGCGCCAGCGTTCGCGCCGATGTTCGTCCGGTGATCGCAACGAGGACGGCGGCGATGATGAGATAGAGCGTCCCGTTGCCCAACCATGTGACGACCACGGCGGCGCGTGCCAGATGCGTCCGCTGGGCCGCCGCACACGTCCGCCCGACCAGCGCAACCTCACGGTCGGACAGGCGTGACAGACCGGCTCGGGCGACGGTCATTAGGTGCTGCGAGCGGCGCCCCATGAGCACGACGGTGCCCGATTATCGTAGCGGGGTCCACTGGACAGCCTCCGACGCCAACTGTACTGTGAGAATAATACACATTGGGAGCCCGTGATGATCCGTTTCGTTGCCGCCGCCGCCGTCCTTGTCACCACGATTGCCGCCGCGCCGGTCGACGCCGCCGACCGCAATTTTTCGGTCGGCGATTTCTCCAGTCTCGAACTGACCGGTTCGCCCGACGTGACGGTGGTCACCGGACAAGCGGCGAGCGTCCGCGCGTCGGGCAGCGACGCCGCGCTCGACAGGCTCGAGATCGGCGTAAGCGGCGGCACCCTCAAGATCGGGTCGAAGCGCGGCCTCGACTGGTCGTGGCGCGACCACGGCCGCGTCACGATCGCCGTTACCGTGCCGATGCTCCGCGCGGTCGACGTCAGCGGGTCGGGCGATATCGTCGTCGACCGGGTCAAGTCGCACGACTTTACGGCGGCGATTGCGGGATCGGGGTCGATCCGCGTCGCTGCACTCGACGCCGACTTGACGAATTTCAGCATTGCCGGGTCGGGATCGGTTACCGCCGCCGGGCGCTGCAGTGCGGGAACGGCAAAGATTAGGGGGTCGGGCGACCTCAAGCTGACGGCGCTGAAGTGCGCCACGTTGAGCGCGAACGTCACCGGATCAGGGTCGATCGACGCCTATGCGACGCAGACCGCGACCTTGTCGACGACGGGGTCGGGCGACATCCGCGTGACCGGCGGCGCGCGCTGCACGGTGTCGTCGACCGGTAGCGGCAAGGCGCATTGTTCGTAAACGGGAACGCGGTCCCATTTCACGATCACACCAGCCATAGCGCCGCCAGCTCGCGCACCATCGTCGGTGGCATCGCGGTCAGGTCGCCGTCGGCGTCGGTCAGATCACGCGGGGCGTCGTCGCCCGTCAGATAGCGCCAGCCTTGGTGCGCGCGGCGCGGCGTTGCGACGATCGCCACCGGCACCGTCGCCAGCGCGATCCGGCATTTGGTACCCCATTCGGTTTCGACCATGTCGAAGCCGGTGATCGCTTGCCGCGCGACAAGCGTGTGCTTGATGATCCAGAACAACGACCCGCCGATCATCTCGTCGGCGCGCTTCGGGCGGTAGCGAGTGAGGCAGTACGCCGACCCCTCATTCTCCGCGCGCTCGGCATGGCGGGCGGTCAGGGCGGCGAGATCGCGGCAGCCCATCGCGACTTTGGTCAGATGGAGCGTCAACCGAGGTGAAACAGTGTTGCGAGGCCGAGGAAGGCGAAGAAGCCGACCGTGTCGGTCATCGTCGTGACGAACACGGTCGACGTCACCGCCGGGTCGATGTCGAGCTTTTCGAGCGTGACGGGAATGATTATCCCGGCGAGTCCGGCATTGATGTTGTTGATGACCATCGCGGCGAATAACACGAGGCTGAGCGCGGAATTGTGATAGACGAGCTGGCAGACCGCCGCCATCAGCGCGCCGAGGCCGAAGCCGTTCGCCAGCGCGATCGTCAGTTCGCGGCGGATCGTCCGCGCCGTGTTCGAACTCGTCAGCTGGTTGGTCGCAAGCGCGCGGACGGTGACCGTCATCGTCTGCGTCGCCGCATTGCCGCCCATCCCCGCGACGATCGGCATCAGCACGGCGAGGGTTACCAGCCGCGAGATCGTCCCCGAAAACGCCGACACGATCGAGGCGGCGAACATCGCGGTGACAAGGTTGATCAGCAACCAGCCCATGCGCACCTTGATCGTCTGGAAGACCGGCTCGTTGATGTCGCCGTCGCCCGCGCCCGACAGCAGCAGCGCGTCCTCGCCAGCCTCCTCCTGGATGATGTGGACGACGTCATCGACGGTGATGACGCCGACCAGCCGCCCATCGGCGTCGACGACGGCGGCCGAAATCAGCGCGTATTTCTGGAACTGCAGCGCGACTTCCTCCTGGTCCTCGTCGACCGGGATCAGCGTCTGGTCGCGCTCCATGACATCGGCGATAACGGCGTCGCGGGCGGCGGTCAGGATCCACGACAGGCGCAGCGTACCGACCGGATGGTGGCGTTCGTCGACGACGAAGACCTCCCAGAAATCGGTCGGCAGGTCGGGCTCGGCGGCAACGAAATCGATCAGGCGGGCGACGGTCCAGTGGCCCGGCACGGCGACAAGGTCACGCTGCATCAGCCGTCCGGCCGATTCCTCGGGATAGCTGAGCGCCTCCTCGATCGCCGCGCGGTCGTCGGGGTCGAGGGCGCGGAGGACCTCGCGGCGGTCGTCGGGGTCCAGCTCCTCGATTATCGAGACGGCGTCGTCGGTATCGAGTTCGGACACGACCTCGGCGACTTCGCCGGCGCTGAGAACGTCGAGCAATTCCTCACGGACCCAGTCGTTCATCTCGGCGATGACGCTGGCGTCGAGCTTGTCGCCGAGGGCGTGGGCGAGGTCTTGACGGTAGTCGGCGGGGATCAGCTCGAACAGGTCGGCGATATCGGCTTCGTGGAGCGGGTCGACCAGCGCCCGCGTCGCGGTGGCATCGTTCGCGTCGAGGGTCGCGACGACGCGCCCGACGAAGCTGCGACGCAGGCGGCCGTCGTCGTCGAGGACGTCGTCGACGATGGCCACATCGTCGGTCATGCGGCAACCGTCGCGGGGGCGAAGTCTTCGGTATCGATCGCGGCGTTCATCGCGGGGGAATAGCGGTGCCCGGCGACCGTCGACTGGTTGATTGTCGCCTCGAGCCGCGTCATCGTCGCTGCATCGAGCATCACGTCGCGCGCCGCCCAATTCTCCTCGAGGTGGGGAATGCTCGCGGTTCCCGGGATCGTCACGATGCGCGGGTCGCGCGTCAGCAGCCACGCGAGGCAGACCTGCGCCGGGGTGTGGCCCAGCTCGGTCGACAGATCGACCAGCGCCGCAAGCAGCGCGCGATTGTGGCTCAGGTTCGGCTCGTGGAAGCGCGGCATCGTCTTGCGGATGTCGCCGTCGGGCAGCGCCGCCATATCGAGGACGCCGCCGGCAAGGAAGCCGCGCCCGACCGGCGAAAAGGCGACGAAGGTCGTCCCCAATTCATGGCACGCCGCCAGCACGCCCAACTCGGGGTTGCGCGTCCATAGCGAATATTCGGTCTGAAGCGCGGCGATCGGGGCGACGGCCGCAGCCCGCCGCAGCGTCGCGGCGCTGACTTCGGACAGGCCGATGCTGCCGATCTTGCCCGCCGCGACGGCATCGGCGAGCGCGCCGACCGACTCCTCGATCGGTGTCTTGGGGTCGAGGCGGTGGAGGTAATATAGGTCGATGTGATCGACGCCGAGTCGAGCCAGGCTTTCGTCGAGCACCGCCGTCACCCCAGCGCGGCTGCCGTCGAGGACGCGCGGAGCCTTGATCCCGCCTTCGCCCAGCCGGATGCCGCACTTCGACGCAAGCATGACCGCATCGCGCCGCCCCTTGAGAACCCGCCCGACGAGCTTTTCATTGAGTCCGAGCCCGTACAGCGCGGCGGTGTCGAGATGGTCGTAGCCAAGGTCGATCGCGCGGTGGAGCAGCTTCTCGCCGTCGGCCTCGGGCGGCGGTGCACCATAGGCATAGCTGAGCGACATGCAGCCAAGGCCGACCCCATCGACCATGAACGGCCCGAGTTTACGCTTGGCCATCGCCATTTCCCCATCGGACCGCGCGCCGTGCCGAGCGTCATGCCGACAGCGACCGGGCTACGCCGCCACCCATGCAAAGTTTGTCGCGGCGAGGCAACCTCGCCTCCCACCGCTGCGACCGCGCGTCAGGCGAGCGCTTCGAGCAGCACCTTCGCCGCTGGACCCGACGACGCCGGGTTCTGGCCGGTGATCAACAGCCCGTCGCGGACGACATGGACGCCCCAGTCGGCGGTCTTCGAATACACCCCGCCATTCGCCTTGAGCATGTCTTCGACCAGGAACGGGACGACGTCGGTCAGGCCGACCGCCGCCTCCTCGCCGTTGGTGAAGCCCGTGACGTTGCGGCCAGCGACCAGCGGCGTGCCGTCGGCCGCCAGCGTATGGCGGAAGATTGCCGGGGCGTGACAGACGGCGGCAACCGGCTTGCCCGCAGCGATCGCCTGTTCGATCAACCCACGCGCGGTCGCGTCTTCGGCCAAGTCCCATAACGGGCCATGGCCGCCGGGGAAGAAGATCGCGTCGAAGTCGGCGAGCGCGACGCTGTCGAGCCGATGCGTGGTGGCGAGCAGAGCCGTCGCCTCGGCGTCGGCCTCGAACCGCCGCGTGTCATCGGTCTTGGCGTCATCCTCGGCGCTTTTGGGATCGAGCGGCGGCTGGCCGCCCTTCGGCGACGCCAGCGTCAGACGCGCCCCGGCATCCTTGAGCACATAATATGGTGCCGCCAGTTCCTCGAGCCAAAAGCCGGTGGGCTTGCCCGTATCGCCGAGCCGGTTGTGCGAGGTGAGGACGACGAGAATGTTCATGGTGATCTCCTGTGCCGCCCGTAACGCCACCCGGCCCGAATAGGATCCACGCGCGGCTGTGTACGCTTTCGGCAAAATCTGGGGTGGGGCGCTGCCGCCCAACTATAGCGACGGGGCTTGGCTGATCGTCGCCGCCGCGACGCGGCGACGGGGTTGGTGCGGCCAAGAAGACTCGAACTTCCACGGCCTTTCGGCCACAACGACCTCAACGTTGCGCGTCTACCAGTTCCGCCATGGCCGCACGACCATTTGTCCAAGGGCAGCGCCCCCGTCCGGTAGGAGGGCGCGATTAGCAGAGGTGTCGCCGCCGTGCAACCGCCGCAGTAACGTGGAGTAAGGAGCGTGTTGCCGATAGGCGGGGTGACCTTGCCCACCTTCGCCACTGTCGGGCGACGCGGTTCGATGGGCGGATAGACTGGCGGTTAAGCAAACACCGCGCGGTTGACCCGCTCCCCCGTTACCGCCGTGAAGGGGCGTTCGACCATGCCGCCTTCGGCCAGCGCCGCCCGCCCCTCGGTCGTTTGCGCGAGGAAGCGGGTGCCGTCGGTTAGCCGTCCGATGACGATCGCGAAGGCGGGGTCGCCGCGGTCGTGGACGACGGTCAGTGCCTCGACGGTCGCGGGGCCGGCAGGCGTGCGGGTGAAGCGCGGGGAGGGGACCGCGTCGATTTCGGCCTGGTACGTCGCAGGGTCGGTGCGGGTCCAATCGCCGATCGTGGGTGTCGTCCGGTAAATGCCGAAGCTCGACTTGGTGAGAAAGCCGCCATTGGCGAAAACGAAGCTCGCCGACCCGGGCTGTGCCCGGGCTCGCGCGACGGACTCGACGATGCCGTGCATGCTGTAATTATTCCCTGCGCCGCCAAAATACGGCAGGCCGCCGGTCAGTGTCAGCCCACGCGGGTCGTCGTCGGCAACGCCGATCTCGCGCGCGGCGATCGCGACGGCAACGGGGAAGCAGCTGTACAGGTCGATCGCGCTCAGGTCGGCGACGCCGATGCCCGCCATTGCCAGCGCGTGGGCGGCGCCGACGCGGATCGACGGTGACGCGGCATAGTCGCTGCGGTCGCTGACGAGGATAGGCTCGTGGGTGTCGGCGCAGCCGTGGAGGTAGACGCGCTGCGCCTCCGGCACGCCAGCGGCGTCGGCAGCGGCGGTCGACATCATTACAACAGCGGCGGCTTGGTCGACGAACAGATTCGATACGAGGAATTTGGTGTACGGCGACGCAATCATGCGGTTGGCGGAAGTCTGCGTCGTCAATTCGTCGGCGGTGCGCGCGGTGGGGACGGCGGCGTGGGGGTTCGCGGCGGCGACGGCGGTGAACGGGGCCATGAGCGCCCCGATGCGGGCGCGGGTCACGGCCGGGGTCTCGCCAAGGCGCGCGGCGAGGGCGCTTTCAAACAGCGGATAGACGTTGACCGGAAAGGCGATGCCGTGGGCGATTTCGTGGCCGGAGACGAGCGGGGTTTCGGGGCCGAGCGTTTCAGGGGTGCCGCCGGGGTCATCACCCCAGTCGAGGGCCATGCCCGCCTTGACTGCGTTGGCCTGGGTTCGCAGCGCCTCGACCCCGGCGATGAGGACGGCGTCGGCCTCGCCGTTCGCGATCCGCTCCGCCATCAGATTGACGAGCATTTGCGGCGTGTTACCGCCGACGGGGGCATATAGTTCGGTGCGCGGGGTCTGGCCGAGGCGGCGGGCGAGGCTGCGCGGCAGGTTGGTATAGCTGCCGAACGGCGACGCGAAGGCGGGCGATGAATCGGCGAACAGGCGAACGACGGCGACGGTGTCGAGGGCGATGCCCGTGCCGGCGTCGATCAACGCTGCCGCTGCGGCGCGCGCCATAAGATCGAGCGGCGATCCGGCGGTGGCGGGCGGCGATGTGCGGTCGCTCGCCTGGGCTATGCCGACGAGGACGGGGGTGCGGGGATGGATCATCGGATCACTTCGCTGGGTGGCGGTGCCCGCGTCAAGGGGTGTAGCAGTGGGAGCCCCGGCGTCGGCCGGGGCTCCTCGCGTTGGACTAGGCTGCGGCGGTCGCTGCCTGACGGCGACGCAATGCGACACCGGCAAAGGCGAAGCCGCCGAGGATCATCGCCCACGAAGCCGGCTCGGGCACCGTCGACGACAGCAACTGATAGTGCATGTTGCAGCATCCGAAACCGCTATTGAACTGTGGATCGGAGAAGCGAAGGAAATTCAGATTGTGGCGCGGATAGGCGGTGAACGTCGGCCCAACGGCGGCATAATCGGTATTTTCATAGCTGAGGGTGAAGTTCGACTGAGGGTTGGCGATAGCGCCAACAGCATACCATTCGTTCTCCACAAGATTGACCGAAAAA
>JBBRQR010000028.1:0-15719 GCA_038226115.1 Sphingomonadales bacterium
CACTGCCAGCAATGCCGGGCCGAACGCGACTGACGCCGTCACGCTGACTGACGCTCTGCCGCCAATGACCGACTTCACCTTTGTCTCGGCGGTCGGGACAAATTGGAACTGCGGACGATCAGGGCTGACCGTAACGTGCACATATTCCGGGCCGGCATTGATTGGATCCTACCCGCCAGTCACAGTGACCGGGATCGTGGCAAGTTCAACTGGCGGAACGATTACAAATAATGCCTCGGTGGCACTGAACTCGCCGTTGTTCGGCGACCCGAACGGAAACAATAACGCCGCCTCGCCCACCGTCACGACGATATTGCCCGGGACCGATCTTCAGGCAACAAAGGTTATGCAGGCCAGCATCGTGGTGGGCGCATCCGGAACAATCACGATCGGCGTTCGCAACAACGGACCTCAGTCGGTATCCGGGGCAAAGGTCAGCGATACAATTGCAGGTAACCTTGCAATTGGCGTTTTGCCTGCGGGTTGCACTGCCGTCGGACAGGCTGTTACCTGCACTGCAGCCGCAAGTATACCGGTAGGTAGCAGCCAGAGTTTTGTCATCCCGGTTACCGGTTTGGCTCCCACTGCGGGTCTCGTTTCAAATATTGCGACAGTCGCACCGCCTAGTGGTGTTATCGATCCCATTTCAGGCAACGACACGGCTCGCGCTAATTTTCAGGTCGTCCCGCCAGGCGCTGACCTGTCGCTGACAAAAACAAAGTCGCCATCGCCTGTTGCTGCTGGCGGCGACATGCTCAGTACGATCTTTATTAGAAACAACGGTCCGTCAACTCTCGACTACACGCCACCAAATCAGCTTCGCGTCGTTGACACCTTACCAATCGGTGAGACGTATGTGTCGGTCGACACGCCGTGGGTTTGCTCGGCGGTGGGCCAAGTAGTAACATGCTTCCTCAACCTTCCTGGCTCGTTAGCCCCAAGTTCCACGCGACAGCTTTTAATTCACACACGAGCGGATGCCGGAACGAACGGAGTACTTACTAACACGGCATGTACCGGCTCGACTGCGGGTTCGACGGCGCTCCCGCCCGATCCGAACTCTGCTAACGATTGTTCGGCTGCGAGTTCGATCACAAGCGCGGTCACCGCTGATTTATCGATCAACAAGTCGATCTCTCTCGATAATGTTACATTTACACAAAGCGGCCTAAACGTACCGTCGAATGGCGGTTTTTACATTCGTTATATCGTAACGAACGAGAATGTGGCGGCGACAACCGGGTCTGCTGCAACGGTCGTCATGGTTGATCCGATCGCGGGCACATCGGCCGCGTCGAGCGTGGCGACAACCAGCACTTCGAGCGGATTTGGGCCGACATATTCGACTGCGAACGGGCAGCGGCAGGTTAGTTGGACGCTCACAAACCTCACTAAAGGTGCGTCAGAAACCCTCGTGGTCCGGGTCGACCGTCCTCTGGTCAGCAACGACGATGCTGGTAGTGGCGTATTCGTTAATACAGCCACAGTCAGTTCGCCCGATACATTTGATAGCGTAGCCGCCAACAATACGTCTGCGGCCTCCTACCATATCGATTCTATCAGCGACGTAACGATATCCAGCAAATCAATTTCGCCCGCGATTGCGACAGTGGGGGTCAACGCGACGTACACGATTTCTGCAAAGAACCTTGGACCGAACCTGGCGTCTAATGTTGTCGTGACCGATGTCATTGATCCGACGCGCTTTGCATTGGTCGGAAATCCAACAACGACGCGAAGCGGTGGGTCGTGCACAAAGGATGATGCTACCGGCACGATCAATTGCTTGCTTGGATCTGTCAGCGCTAACACCACTTTTCAAGTACTTCAAACGGTGCGTCCTTTATTCCCGTTTGGCGGCTTGATTAATTTCCCCCAAACATACCAGAATATTGCCACTGTCTCGACAAGCACTGCGGAAACGAGCGCCGCAAATAATAGCGGTTCGGTCTTTCATTCCGTCAATGGTCCCATATTCGACCTTGCGCTGACGAAGCAGGAGCCCGGTCCGGAATTCGACCCCATCCGCTTCGGTGACTTACTTACTTATGACATCCGGGTCTCGAATTTTGGTCCCTCACGCGCTAACAATGTTGTTGTCGTCGATACGCCGCTGCCTCCCGTCGGCAATACGATGACCTTTGTCGACTTCACTGTGAATCCTGTTGCGGCGTCTAACGGGCTTTCGCTCTATACACCTCCTGCACCGAGCTGCGTCGTTGTCGGCGCTACGGTTGAATGCCGTCTCGATGCGACGTCACCGGCGAACAACTTCCTTGATTCCCTGCGGCAGACGATCTTCCGTATTCGCTTTAGCGAAGGCGGCGCGCCGCCGACGGGACCGTTGACATTTACTGATAGGGCGCAGGTTACAGCGACTGAGCAGCCGACGACGACGACGCCCGCCGCTGATAGCCAGCTTGCCAATAATGTCGCAACGCAGACTACGACGGTTCTGCCGTCGACTGACCTCGAGGTAGTCGCGAAGGCCCGGACGACGCCGTCTCCTGCAAGCATCGATGAGACAATCGGCTTCAGCATTATCATCCGTAATAATGGCGCGTCGCCGACGACCCAAGTGCGGGTGACAGACGCACTGCCGGCCGGGTTCGTGCTCACTGGCACGCCGACAGCGGTACCTGCTGGGAGCGCGACGCTAGCATCGATCAACTGCAGCGGGGCGAACACTGTCCTGTGCGTCCTGACCGGACTGTTTCCGGTCGATGGCTCGTTGGTGACGATCACGCTCAATGCGCGTGCGAGTTTGCCTTATGCCGGCCCCTTGCTGACCGATCAGACCAACACTGTGACGATAGCGCCCGGGCAGGATTCTGCGGGAACGCCGCTATCGTTCGATTCCGTTTCCACCAACAACAGCAAAACGGCGACGGTTCAAATCTCGCAATCGTCGATTGCCGGCACCGTATTTGGCGACACAAACCTCGACAACATTGTCCAGGCTGGAGAAGGCATTACAGGTGTAACACTGACGCTCAGCGGAACGAGTGCCGCTGGTAACGCCATAACTCGCACGACGACAACAAACAGCGCCGGTAATTTTCTGTTCGATCGCTTGCCGCAGGGCACCTATACGATCGTCGAGACGCAGCCACCGCTCACTTACGATCGCTTCGAGACAGCTGGTAGCGCCGGCGGTGCGGTCAATAATGCGGCGTTCGGCAGCGGTTCTGCAACAAACACGATCAGCAACATAGTCCTCCCGGCGAACACCGCAGCAACTGGCTATCTGTATGAGGAAGTCGGAGAGGCGCGCATCGCAGGGACTATATACCGCGATCTTAACAACAATGGCGCACAGGACGCTGGCGAAGCTGGGTTCATGCCGGCGGATTTCTCCTCTTCACCTCAGGTCCGCCTCACTGGTACCGACTATAGCGGTACGGTCGTCAACCTTATCGCCAGTGTCGATTCTTCGGGGAGCTACAGCTTCACGCTGCCACCGTCCGATGCTTCCGGCTACACCGTGACGAAGCTGGCTCAACCAACCAACACTGTCGACGGCATCGATCGCAACGGCATCGGCCAACCGATATCAGGATCAGCCGGGCGGCCTGCACCAGAGGGCATTTTCGTTGGTATCGTGCCGCCGGCTGCGGTGCTCATCAACCGTGACTTCGGCGAATTATCGAGTGCCACTATCTCAGGCTCCATCTTCCTCGATACGAATGGCAACGCGACGCGCGATTCCGGCGAGGCGACCGGTCTGGGCGGTGGCACCGTTGTATTAAGTGGCATCGACGACCTTGGCGCAGCGGTTACCTGCACAATCATCACCGATGCGACGGGGGCATTCTCGTTTCCGCGTGCCAGCGATCTCAATCCGGCCTGTCGCGTTCTGCGGCCCGGCACCTACACGCTGACGGAAACTCCGCCCGCTGGCTTCACGCACGTTGGTGTCTTCATCGGTAGTGCGGGCGGCAACAGCGGCGGCGCGAGCGGCGCGAATACGCCCGCGCCTGGCGCAGGCAATACGACCGTAACCTCAATCGTTATTGGCGGCGGTGCCAGTGCGATCCGTTACGACTTTGCCGAGCAGGGTCAGGGATTGGCTGGCACGGTGTATGTTGACCGTAACAACAACAATGTTCGTGACGGCGGCGAACTCGGCATCTCAGGCGTGACTGTAACTTTGTCGGGGATCACGAGCGCCGGAGTTGATGTCTGTTCCATTACGAACTGCACAGCTATCACCGATGCTGCGGGGAATTTCCGGTTCGTCAATGTGCCCGGTTCGGGCGCAGGTGGGTATACCCTTACCGAGCAGTCGCAGGCGGCTCCTCCGTTATCGTCGTATGGTAACGGTCAGACCGGTGCTGGGACTGTGGCTGGTGCGGTGCGCGGAACGGCCGGCAACGATGTCATCACCGGTATCCAGCTGGCCCCTGGCGAGATGGGCGTAAATTACCGGTTCGGCGAGATCGCGGGGTCGGTTGCTGGTCATGTCTTCGTCGATATCGGCGATACCGGCGTCTTCCAGCCCGGCGCAGCGGGCATTGCCGGTGTCGTTGTGACGTTGTCGGGCCAGACGTCTTCAGGAGCCGATATTTGTGCGCAGCGTGCTGCACTGACGCCGCCGCTAGGCTGCACCGTTACTACCGCCGCTGACGGGGCGTATGGCTTTAGCGATCTTCCGGCGGGGACTTACTCGTTGGTTGAGACCCAGCCCTCAACCTTTGCCGACGGCAAAGAAGCGGCGGGAACTCCCGGCGGCATTGCCAATAACGCGGCCTTTGGCGCAAACGCAGTGACCAACACGATTGGTGCCATCCCGATTGGCTCCGGCACAGTTGGTATTGGCTATGACTTCGGCGAGCGCGGCGTTGCGATTGCCGGGCGGGTATTCAAGGATCCGCAGCGTGACGGCATCGACAGCGGCGGCGAGCCGGGCATCGGCGGCGTAACGGTTCAACTCATCCAGAACGGCGTCGTTATCGCGACGGCAATCACGGCGGCCGACGGCAGTTATTCATTCCCCGGCCTCGCGGTCGGAACGTACACTGTTACCGAAATTCGTCCGGCAGGTTACGGTTCGTCATCCCCAACCAGTGTGTCTGCCACGTTGACGGCTGGGACCAGCCAGCGGGTCGACTTCGGTAATACCGTCTCGACGATTGCCGGATCGGTCTTCATCGACACCTCGAACGACGGAATTCGCCAACCGGGTGAAGTCGGGATTGCCGGGGTTATCATCACCTTGACCGGAACCGCCGCCAACGGCGTAGCGACCAGCCTGACGACGACGACCGATGCGACCGGGGTTTTCAGTTTCGGCGATCTTCTCTCGGGCAACTATACGCTAACCGAAACCCAGCCTGCGGCTTATGCCAACGGCTTGAATAGCGCCGGGACCGTCGGCGGTGTGGTCGGCATCAACGTCATTTCTACGATCGCGCTGCCAATGGGCATCGATGCGACCAACTATGGCTTCGGCGAGCTGGGTCAGGCAATCGCCGGGGTCGTTTATGTCGATACCAATTTGAACGGTGTCCGCGATGCAGGAGACGTTGGCCTCGCCGGTGTCGTGATCACCCTGCAACGCCCCGATGGCAGCGTGGTCGCGACCACGACAACCGCTGCCGACGGGAGCTACTCCTTCCCGAGCGTTCCCCCCGGCGACTATGTGATCATCGAAACGCAGCCCGCCGGTTATGGCAATGCCGCTGAGAACGCGACCAACCGCTTTTCGCTGACGGTCGGGGGAACGTCGCCACCCCCGGTCAACTTCGGTGAAACGACGGGGTCGATCTCTGGACAGGTCTACAACGACAGCAACAACAATGGTCGCCGCGAGAGCGTCGAGCCGCCCATTGCTGGCGTTACGCTGACGCTTACCGGAACGGACGCACGCGGCAACCCTGTGACGGCGACGACCGTTACCGGACCCGACGGCAGCTATCGCTTCACTGGTATTCCCGGCGGAACTTATGCGATCGCCGAGACGCAGCCCGCGAACTACCAAGACGGCATCGACACGCCGGGCAACGCCGGCGGAGTTGCGACTGCAGTGCCGGGTGACCTGATCTCGGGTATTACGCTCGGCCCAGCGCAGAATGCAGCGGGTTACCTGTTCGGCGAGCGCGGGAATGCCGCGAAGCTGTCGGGTAGTGTCTGGTTCGACGCCAATCACGACCGTATTCGCGGTAGCGACGAGCCGGGACGCGGCGGATGGACGGTCGAACTTCGTCAGGGCGACACTCTCGTTGCAACGACGACGACCGGAGCCGACGGTGGTTACAGCTTCACTGACATCCCTCCCGGAGCGAACTACAACTTGCTGTTCCGTGCTCCCGGTAACGGCGCAGCATTTGGGTCCGCGCGACCGAACGAGACTGGAGCGCGAGCAACCGACGGGGTCGTCTCGCCGGCAAACCCTGCTGGTGCGACGTTCACGACCGGCCAGCTCAAAGGGTTGACCCTCCTGCCGGGGTCGAACACGCCGCAGCAGTCACTCCCCCTCGATCCGAGCGGCGTCGTCTACGATTCGATCAAACGGACTCCGGTCCCAGGCGCGGTCGTCAAGATTGTCGGGCCACCGGGATTCGACCCGGCGACGCAGTTGCTCGGCGGCACTGGAAACGTCTCGCAGGCGGTGGGGGCGGACGGTATCTACCAGTTCCTGCTGCTGCCGGGCGCACCGTCGGGCAGCTATAGTTTCACCGTCACGCCGCCAGCGGGGGGGACATATAATCCGACCCAGCCGTCGGCAATTATCCCGCCGTGCCCGACCGTCGGCGCCGTCGCAGCGCTACCAGATCCCTTCCTCGTCTCGACAATCGACGGTGCGCCGCCAGTGGCCGCTTCACGCGGCTGCGCGACAGGGGTGGCAAGCACTGCCTATTTCCTTGCGTTCGTTCTGACCGGCGGCGTCTCGGCGAATGTGGTCAACAACAACATCCCGCTCGACCCAATCCTCGGTGGGGCGATCGCGGTCACGAAAACGACGCCGCTGGCAAATGTCAGCCGTGGCGGACTCGTGCCGTACACGATCACCGCGCGTAACACGCTCGCGGGGCCAGTGCCGGGCATTGTCATCACCGACCGCGTACCCGCTGGTTTCCGTTTCCGCGTTGGGAGCGCACGCCTCGGCGGACTGCCGGTGACGCCGGTCGAACAGGGGCCGCTGCTTGTCTTCCCCGCCGTCAACTTCGCCGCCAACGAGGAAAAGCGCATCGACCTGATCCTGACGGTCGGCGCCGGCGTCGGGTCCGGCATCCACGTCAACACCGCTTACGCAGTTAATCAGGCGGCGGGATTGGTTGTGTCTAACCTTGCTACGGCGAGCGTTCGGGTCGAAGCCGACGCCGACTTCGACTGCTCGGACATCCTCGGTAAAGTGTTCGACGACCGCAATGGTAACGGCGTTCAGGATGAGCAAGAGCCCGGTTTGCGCGGCGTCCGCGTTGTCACGGTCAATGGCCAGATCGTGACGACCGACGCCGACGGACGCTATCACATCACCTGTCCGATGATCGCTAACGAGGATCGGGGATCGAACTTCATTCTCAAGCTCGATCCGCGTTCGCTGCCGACCGGGTACCGCCTGACGACCGAGAATCCGGAGACGGTCCGGCTTACACGCGGCAAGTTCGCAAAACTCGACTTCGGTGCGGCGCTGCTCCGCGTGGTCCGTCTCGACGTTACCGCGTCGGCGTTCGCCGGGGATGAAGTCGCCGCGAACTATCAGCCGAAGGTCGCGGCGCTCATTGCGACGCTGGCGGATACACCATCGGTTCTCCGCATCGTCTATACCGCGCACGGCGAAGAGGGCCGTGTTGTAAACCGGCGGGTTGCCGTGCTGCGCCGCTTGATCGAGCACGAATGGGCGGAGAAACCCCGCCGATGCCGCTTGATCGTTGAATTGGAAACCGGGCGATGACGCGGCGGCTTACTCTGCTGGCCCTTGGCGCATCGTCGCTTGCGGTCGCTGCCGTTCAGGCGGCTGACCGAATGGTTGAACCAGCAGGTGGTGATGCGAACCGCCCTTGTCACCGGTGCGATCGGCGCCCAGCCGATAGCACGCTCGAACATGGTGCGCTGGGACCGAATCTCGAGTGGGGCGGGGCCGACGATGCGTTTCGAGTGACAATCGACGGCGCGCCTCCAGCGGGCAAGACATCGGTCCCGGCCGACGCGGAGCGGGCGACCGATGTCGCTCTCGCTTCGGCAAAGGTCGATGTGCAGGTAACGGCGCTCAGCGCACAGCCAATGCTGAGCGTCGTCACGGCCCTGCCAGCGACCGGACCTGCTGAGCCGGTTACCTTCTTCCCGCTGACCAATTATTCGGCGTTCATCGACCACGCCGAGCTGAGGGTTTTTGCTGAATCTCAATCGATTGAAGGCGTGCCATTGGCAACGATGCCGGTCATCTTCGGCAAGCCTGTTTTATGGTCGCCAGAAGCACGTGATGCGAAGCTGCGGGTCGTCCTGAGGGCCTATGATGCTGGCGGCCGGTTCGACGAGACTGCGCCGGAGGGATTTGTGGTGTCGTCGGCACCGGTAGCGACGAAGCGCGACCGCCGCGACGGCCCGCTGTTCGAAAATCAGCGCACGACCGGCAATATAGCGGTCGTCGGGAGCGAGGTGACCGTCAGCGGGTCAGTCGCCGAACCGACGACTGGCGTATCACTGATGGGTGTGTCGGTTCCGGTCGACAACGCAGGACATTTCGTAGCGCGCCAGATCGTTCCGCCGACAACGCGGGAAATTGCCGTTCGCGTTGGCGATACCGATTATCGTCGCGCCATCACGCTACCGAAGAATGATAACTTCCTCGTCGCGATTGCCGACCTGACCGCTGGCCACCGTAGCTTCGGCGCGGCGAAGATCGACCTGCAGGGTGTCGATCGGCAGGATACGCGACGCGATTTCGTCGACGGGCGGCTGGCGTTCTATTGGAAGAAGCAGCTTGGCACCGATTGGAAGCTGACCGCCGCCGCCGATACTGGCGAACAGCCGTTCACGGCTCTGTTCGACGATTTTCTCAAGAAAGACAGCCGCGCCTTTCTTCGCCGTCTTGACCCGAACCTGCACTATCCGGTGTACGGTGACGACTCGACGACGATCGAGGACGCGCCGACCTACGGTCGTTTCTATGTGCGCGTCGAGAATCCAAATGGTCAGGCCATGTGGGGTAACTTCCACACGCAGTTAACCGGGACCGACCTCATCCGCTATCAGCGATCGCTGTACGGCGGCGAATTCGACTGGCATAGCACGGGCACCACACCGTCAGGTGAGCGCCGGACCCAGATCAACGGCTTTGCCGCCGATCCCGGCACGATCGCCAGTCGCGAGGAATTCGCCTCCACCGGCGGCTCGGTCTATTATCTCCACAATCAGGATATCGCGCAGGGTTCTGAGCGACTGTTTCGTGAAGTCCGCGACCGCGACTCAGGGTTGGTCCTCAGCCGCGAAGAATTGATCGTGTCGCGCGATTACGACATGAATTACATTCAGGGCCGCGTACTTTTGCGCTCGCCGCTGTCGATCGTATCCGACGACAGCCTGTTCGTCCGCAACAACTCGCTCGCCGGCAACCCGGTGTGGCTGGTGTCGACCTATGAATTCACCCCCGGTCTGACGCGCCCGAGCGCCTTGACCTATGGCGGGCGCGCGCAACAGTGGGTCGGCGATCATCTGCGCGTCGGGGTTACCGGCTACCATCAGGGTGAGGACCAGGCCAAGCAGGGACTGTACGGAGCCGACGTCCTCGCGCGCTACAAGCCTGGGACGTGGCTGCGTGGCGAGATCGCCCACTCCAGCGGCAAGGGCAACGGCGCAAGCTTCTCATCGACCGGCGGCTATGACTTCACACCGGTTGCTGCGGGCGGCCAAGCGGCGCTCGCGTATATCCTCGAAGGCGCGGCCGACCTGAAGGATCTGACCGGGGGCGGCGATGGCCATGTCACCGGCTATTTCCGCCGCCGCGAAGCGGGTTTCTCGGGTCCCGGCGAGCTGACCTTCGGTGAGGGTCTCGATCAATATGGTGGTACAGCCGATGTCGCGCTTGGCCGCTTTGCCCGGTTCAAGGCGAAGGCCGACCTGACCGACGGTACATTAACGGGGCGTAAGGCAGGTGAGGTGGGGCTGGTCCACGACACCGGGCGCGGCTGGTATGGCAGTGTCGGCGTTCGCGCGGACGATCAGGGGGCGGGGCAGGCGACCGCCTATACCCCGTTCGCCGCGCCTAACGTGTTGCGTGGCGAGCGGACCGATGCGGCGGTTACTGTCGGCTATCATCACGTCGCTGCCGTCGTCGCGCCGTCGCAGGACGGAACGGTCAAGGCGGCCGACCATCCATGGTCGTTATCGGTGTTCGGCCAGAAAACCCTCGCGCGTGACGGCGGGCGGCTGGCGAATGACCGATACGGTGTCGCTGGCGATTTCACGGTCAATCAGCGGCTGACGTTAGGCGGCGAGGTGTCAGGAGGCGACCTCGGCCTCGGTGCGAATGCCAAGGCCAATCTCACTACGGGCGACCGCGGCTCCCTCTACCTCGCGTACACGCTCGCGGCAGAGAACCCCGATGCCTTCAACACCGGCCGCCTTGGTCGTCTGACGGCGGGTGCAAAGCACCGCTTCGGCACCGACACAAACGTGTTTGCTGAACAGCGCCTCGAAACGGGAGCCGGACCGACCGGTCTGACGCAAGCCTATGGTGTTGACTTCACACCGGCGAAAGGCTGGACGCTCGGCGCGCGATACGAAACCGGCAAATTGGCCGACGCCCTCGGGCAGCGGATCGAGCGGCAGGTCGTCGGCGGGACGATCGGCTATGCTGAGACGAAGGTTCGCTGGTCGAGCGCGCTCGAATATCGCCGCGAAAAGAGCGACACGCTCGGCGACCGCACGACCTATGCGACGCGCAACCTCGTGACATATCAGGCGTCGGATGCGTTGCGGCTGTACGGTAAGGCGAACCTGTCGATCTCGAACGGTGGCGCTGCGATTGGGATTGCAAATAGTGGCGGTGGCAACGGCGTTGCTGGCGTTGCAGGTAATGGCTCGCTCGACGCCAATTATTACGAGGTCGCGCTCGCTGGCGCGTACCGGCCGGTGACGAACGACAAACTCAACCTGCTTGCCAAGATCACCTATCTGTCCGACCTTCCGTCGCCGGCGCAGGTCACCGCTTATGCCCTGCCGATCGATTATGCCCAGCGGAGCACGATCGGCGCGCTCGACCTGACGTATCAGTTGACCCCGCGCCTCGCGGTCGGCGGCAAGGTTGCGGTCCGCGTCGGCGAGCTCCGACTGTCGCGCGATGCAAGCGCTCCGTGGTTCGACAGCCAGGCGGTGTTCTGGGCGGCTCGCGTCGATTACGAGGTTGTTCGCCGGTGGGACATGCTCGCCGAGATCCGTCAGCTTCGTGTCTCAACGGCGGGGGATAGCCGCGTTGGTGCACTGGTTGGTATTTATCGCCATCTTGGTCAGCACGTAAAGGTTGGCGCTGGGTATAACTTTACCAACTACTCCGACGATCTCGCTAACACCGGCTACCGCGAGCACGGTTTCTTCTTCAACGTCGTCGGTAAGTTCTAAGCGGCTCCTCGCGGCTCCTTGCGGCGGCGGAGCCAGGCGGTAAGGTGGCGGCGTTGGTCCAAGGCTTTGCTCCCATGATATTGAAGACGTTGATATGCGGCGGTGCCGTTGCCTTTGGCATGTCCGCGAACGCGGGGACCAAGCCGTTGTATCAACCCGTACCGTCATGGGTGGCGGCTGTCCCGGCCACCGACTTCGCCAAGGCGGACGGCCCGCCTCGCGTGATCCTCGATCAGCAGCAACGGCTCGCGAATGGACAGGTCTGGAGCTATATCGACAGCGCCAATCGCGTTACCTCGCAACAGTCGCTCCTCGAGGCGGGGACGATCATCCTCGGCTGGCAGCCCGATGAGGGCGACCTGATCGTTCACCGCATCGTGATCCTGCGCGACGGCAAGGAGATCGACCTCCTCGCCGATAAGGAGCCGCTAACCATCATCCGTCGCGAGCGCGGGCTGGAGGCGCTGGAACTCGACGGCGTTCTGACCGCGACGATGCCGGTCAAGGGGCTGCAGGTCGGCGATGTTCTGCGCGTCACGGTGTCGATAACGCGAAGCGACCCGGCTTTAAAGGGGCGGGTGCAATCGACCGCCACGCTGCTGCCCGACCAGACGGCGGTCGGCTTTGCCCGTATCCGGGTGCTCTGGCCGGTCAAGACCGATGTTCATTGGAAAACGTTGGCGAAGGTGACGGGGAGTAAGCTTGTTCGCGTGGGCGACGAGCACGAACTGACGGTAACGACGCCGCTACCCAAGCAACCCGACCTTCCCGGCGACGCGCCGACGCGGTTCAACCCGCTACCGCTGGTCGAACTTTCGAGCTTTCGCGACTGGGAAGACGTGTCGCAGACAATGGCGCCGCTGTTCGTGCCCGTCGCGTTCGCGCCCGGTTCACCGCTCGCCGTCGAGGTCGCGCGGATCGCGGCGGCGGCCCCCGACTCATTGTCCCGCACTGCGCTCGCGCTCCAGTCGGTGCAGGGCAATGTCCGCTATCTGTTCAACGGCCTCGACCATGGCAATTACGTCCCGCAGCCACCGGAGAAGACTTGGACGATCCGCTCGGGCGACTGCAAGGCGAAGACGCTATTATTGCTGTCGATGCTTAAGGCGCTCGGGGTTGCCGCTGAGCCGGTGCTCGCCAACACGCAGCTCGGCGACTTCCTATCGTCGCGCTTGCCGTCGGCGGGGGCGTTCAACCACATCCTCGTTGCCGCTACCGTCGACGGTCGACTTTATTGGCTCGACGGCACCGGCCTTGGTGCGCGGTCGGCAGATATCGGTAACACCCCCAATCTGCGCTTTGTCCTGCCGTTGCGCACTAGTGGCGCCATGCTGATGCCGGTCGCAACACACGCCAACGCTTTGCCAGACCTCGCGGTCGATATCGATTCCGACCAGTCGGCCGGTATTGGGCTCCCGGTCCCGACCCGCTTCGCCCTCACCTTCCGAGGAGCAGCCGTCGAGGCGCTGAAGGCGGCTGACAGTCAGTTGAGCGGTGACAATCGCAAGGCCATGATCGACAAATTGGTCGCCAACGGTGGCCTCCGTATGATCGTCGTCGACCGCAAGATCGACTACGATCCTACCGTCGGCACCGCGACTGTCCGCATTGGCGGCCTGATCGGCGGCGATTGGGCGCGCGAAGACCAGCGGTACGAGAGTCAGATCGATGGCATCACCGGCGCGCTGAAGTTCGACGGCGATCGTGGGCGGCCTGAATGGCGGACCATTCCGGTGGCGACCGCAGGCGTACAGTCGCACATCCTTCGCATCCGGATGCGGCTTCCCGCTGGCACCGGCTTCGCGGTCGAAGGTGACCGCACTCTGCCACCATCACTTGCCGGATTTGCGATCGCGCGGACGGTCACGTTTGCCGACGGCGTCGTGACCGTCGCCGACCGCGTTGATGAGACCGCAACCGAGATCGCGCCCGACAAGATCGCCGAAACCCGCGCCGCGCTGGCGCTGGCGAGGTCGCGCGCTCTCAAGGTTGTGGCACCCCGTGACTATAAGCGCCACTGGCAGGTGGTCCGCGATGCGCGGGCGGCGGGTAAGCTCGGACCGATCGAGCAGGCGTTCGCCACCGCGATCGCCGTCACGACCGAGAAAGAGCCTTTACTGTTGCAACGCGCCGCGTTTCGCCAGAGCGTCTATGATCGGACAGGCGCGCTCGCCGATTTCAACACTGTGGCTGCGGCACGGCCGACCGCCGCAGTGCTTCGGATGCGCGCGTTCGTCCAGCGCCAGCTCAAGCACGACGACCGTGCGGTGGCCGATGCCAAGGCGGCATATGATCTCGATCCCGGTACGACCGAGTTGCTCATCTTCTATTCTCAGATGTTGTCCGAAACGGGCAAGACGGCGCAGGGGCTGGCGCTGCTCGACGAAGCGATCGCGGCGGGGGGCGAGCGCAAGGCGACCTTGTTGTCGGCCAAGGCCCATCTGCTCGCGCATCAGCAGCAAGCCGAACCGGCGCTGGCCGCCATCGATGCGGCGATCGCCGCCAAACCCGGCGATGCCGCCCTTCTTAATGTGCGGTGCTGGATCAAAGGGACGCTCGGTGTTCAGCTCCCGACCGCGCTGAAGGACTGCACCAAGGCGCTCGAGCTCGGCAACGACAGCGGTGCCACGCTCGACAGCCGGGCACTGGCCTTCTTCAAGCTCGGTCGCCTCGACGATGCGCTGACCGACGTCGACGCGGCTCTCGTCGAACGCCCCGATCAGGCCGGCAGCCTGTATCTTCGCGGCGTGATCGAAGCCCGAATGGGAGCCAAGGGAAAGAGCGACGAAGACCTTACCGGAGCGCGCGCCGATTCTCCGCGGATCGACGAGGAGTATGAACGCTACGGCGTCCGAATCTCGTCGGCGAGTGGCGTGACCAAGGTTACCACCACCGCGTCGGGCGCGCCGTAAAGCCCGCTGCGCGCTCAAGCGCATACCCCGCATTCAACACGCCCATCTCATCGAGCGGACGCCCGATGATCTGCAGCCCGAGCGGCAACCCGGTCGCCGTCAGCGCCGCCGGAACGGACATTGCCGGCAACCCGGCCAGCGAAGATGGCACCGTGAAGACGTCGTTCAGATACATCGCCAATGGGTCGGTCTTGTCGCCCGGGCTGAACGCGGCGCTCGGCGCGGTCGGGGTCAGCAGGATGTCGCACTGCGCCCAAGCCGCTTCGAAGTCGCGCGCGATCAGCGTCCGCACCTTCTGCGCCTGTCGGTAATAGGCATCGTAGAACCCGGCCGACAGGACGTAGGTGCCGATCATGATCCGGCGCTTGACCTCGGGGCCGAACCCCGCCGCGCGCGTTGCCTCGTACATCGCATCGAGGCTGCCGCCGCCGTCGACCCTTAAGCCGAAGCGGACCCCGTCGTAGCGGGCGAGGTTCGACGACGCCTCGGCGGGCGCAACAATGTAGTAGGCCGGCAGCGCGTATTTGGTGTGCGGCAGCGACACGTCGACGACCGTCGCGCCTGCCGCCGTCAGCCACGCCAGCCCCGCGTCCCACATCGCGGCGATCTCGGGGTCGATCCCGTCGAGGCGATACTCCTTCGGCACCCCGACGCGGACCCCGCGCAAGTCGCCGGTCAGCCCGCTCGCCCAGTCGGGCACTGCGACGTCGAGCGAGGTCGCGTCCTTCGCGTCGAATCCCGCCATCGCGCCGAGCAGGATCGCGCAATCAGTCACGTCGCGCGCCATCGGCCCCGCCTGGTCGAGCGACGACGCGAACGCCACCACCCCCCAGCGCGAGCAGCGGCCATAGGTCGGCTTGATGCCGGCGATGCCAACGAACGCGGCGGGCTGGCGGATCGACCCGCCGGTGTCGGTGCCGGTTGCGCCCGCGCACAGCCGTGCCGCGACCGCCGCCGCCGATCCGCCGCTCGACCCGCCGGGAACGAGCGCACGGTTCGACCCCGCCGCGCGCCACGGCGAGACGACTTCGCCGAACGCGCTGGTTTCGTTCGACGATCCCATCGCGAACTGGTCCATGTTGAGCTTGCCGAGCATCCCCGCGCCCGCTGCGAACAGCTTGGCGGTGACGGTGCTCTCATACTGCGGGACGAAGCCTTCGAGGATCTTCGATCCCGCCGTCGTCTGGACGCCTTCGGTGGCGAACAGGTCCTTGATGCCGAGCGGGATACCCGCGAGCACCCCTG
>JBBRQR010000029.1:0-15653 GCA_038226115.1 Sphingomonadales bacterium
GGGGTGCGCCCGATGGGGGACTGGTCGATGTCGATGACCTTGTCGAGGTGCTGGAGGCCGTCGACGCCGTCGTGCGCCCCGGCGATGAGGCGCGCGCCGTTCAATTCGCGCGCGGCGGCGGCGTAGAGCGTGTCGATGGTGAAGGTCGACTTGCCGCTGCCGGAGACGCCGGTGATGCAGGTGAAGGTGCCGAGCGGGATGCTCGCGGTGACGCCGCGCAGATTGTGGCTGCGGGCGTTCCTGACGGTCAGCTTCTTGCCGTTGCCCTTGCGGCGCTTGGCGGGGACGGGGACCGACCGGCGGCCTGACAAATAGTCGCCAGTGATGCTGCCCGGCGTGTCGAGGATATCCTGAAGGGTGCCGCGCGCGACGACGTGCCCGCCGTGGACGCCCGCGCCGGGGCCCATGTCGACGACATAGTCGGCAGTGCGGATCGCGTCCTCGTCGTGCTCGACGACGAGCACGGTGTTGCCGAGGTCGCGGAGGCGTTTGAGGGTCACGAGCAGCCGGTCGTTGTCGCGTTGGTGGAGACCGATACTCGGCTCATCGAGGACGTAGAGGACGCCCGACAGGCCGGAGCCGATCTGGCTGGCGAGGCGGATGCGCTGGCTTTCACCGCCGCTCAGCGTGCCCGACTTGCGGTCGAGGTTGAGATAGTCGAGGCCGACGTTGTCGAGGAAGCCGAGGCGCTCGACGATTTCCTTCATGATCCGCTCGGCGATGGTGCGGTCCTTGGCGTTGAGCTTGGCGGTCAGGTTCTTGGCCCATGGGTAGGCCTGGGAGACGGGGCGGCGGACGGCGTCGGCGATGGTTTCGCCGTCGATCTTGACGCTGAGGGCTTCGGGGCGGAGGCGTGCGCCGTGGCAGACCTCGCAGTCGGCGGATGACTGGTAGCGGCTGAGCTCGTCGCGCATCCATGCCGATTCGGTGCTGGCGAAGCGTTTGTCGAGGTTGGCGATCACGCCCTCGAACGCCTTGTTGACCTCGTAGGCCTTGCGCCCGTCTTCGAAGCGAAGCGCGATCGCCTTGCCGCCGGTGCCCGACAGGACGGCGTGCTTGGCGGCGTCGGTCAGGTCGGACCATTTCGATTTCAGCGTGAAGCCATAGGCGCGCCCGACGCTGGCGAGGACCTGCTGGTAATAAGGCGAGGGCGGGTTCGACTTGGCCCATGGCATGACCGCGCCGCCGGCGATGGTCAGGGCGGCGTTGGGAACGATGAGGTCGGGGTCGAAGTAGAGCTTCTCACCGAGGCCGTCGCACGCCGGGCACGCGCCTTGGGGAGCGTTGAAGCTGAACAGGCGCGGTTCGATTTCGGCGATGGTGAAACCGCTGACGGGGCAGGCGAATTTTTCGGAGAAGACGATACGTTCGGGCTCGGCCTTCGCGACGTGCTCGCCGTCGGGGGTGAGCGGCAGGTCGGCGTATTCGGCAATCGCCAGCCCATCGGCGAGCTTGAGCGCGGCCTCAAAGCTTTCCGCCAGTCGCGCGGCCATGTCGGGGCGGACGACGATGCGGTCGACGACGACGTCGATGTCGTGCTTGTACTTCTTGTCGAGAGCGGGGGCATCGGCGATTTCGTACAGGGTGCCGTCGATCTTGACGCGCTGATAGCCGTCCTTCTGGAGCTGGCCGAGTTCCTTGCGATACTCGCCCTTGCGTCCCCGTACGATGGGGGCGAGCAGGAGGAGCCGGGTGCCTTCGGGGAGCGCGAGGACGCGGTCGACCATCTGGCTGACGGTCTGCGCGGTGATCGGCAGGCCGGTCGTCGGCGAGTAGGGGACGCCGATCCGCGCCCACAACAGGCGCATGTAATCGTAGATTTCGGTGACGGTGGCGACGGTCGAGCGCGGGTTCTTGCTGGTGGTTTTCTGTTCGATGCTGATCGCCGGCGACAGGCCCTCGATATGGTCGACATCGGGCTTCTGCATCATCTCGAGGAACTGGCGGGCGTAGGCGCTGAGCGATTCAACGTAGCGGCGCTGGCCCTCGGCATAGATCGTGTCGAAGGCGAGGCTGGACTTGCCGCTGCCCGACAGGCCGGTGATGACGACAAGGGCATCGCGCGGCAGATCGACGTCGACGTTCTTGAGATTGTGCTCGCGTGCGCCGCGTACGCTGATGTGGCTTAGCATCGGGGCGATCGCGAAATTAGGCTTAACATAGACGTGATCGTTCCATATTTGTTCGAAGAATACCAGCGTCAACAGGTAGGGCGGGCGGAGCAAACGGGCAAGGCAAACGGAACGGATGCGACCCCTTGTGCGTCGAGCATACAGCCTTGGGAGGCACACCATGACGACGACCGCCAAACCTGAAACGACCGACGCCCGCCCCCTCGCCGATGCCGCGACGCCCGCGCAGCCGGAGCATCGCGAGGCGCTCGATGCGGGGGATACCCCGGCGCTGCAACGCGATCCGACCGACCCCGATGCCAAGCTCGACGTCGAACTCGACGAAAGCTTTCCGTCGAGCGATCCGCCGTCGGCGACGCAGCCGGGACGCGGGTTGGAGCCGGCACCGTCGAGCGGTTACACGCCCGGCACCTAGCCGCTATTCGCGCCGCGCCGCCCCGATCGCTTCTTCGGTAATCGGATAATCGCAGTCCGTCGGTATTGTCAGCCATTGCCCGCCGTCGCGGGTGACGATCTCCGGCTGAATGCGGACCACATCGCGCTTCCGCGTCGCGGTCAGCAGCGCGTCGATCGTCGCATATTGGGCGAGGCGTTCGAGATTGCGGCGTGTCGGGAACAGCAGCCCGATCTCCCCGGCATCGGCGCGGGCGAGCGCGGCGGCGGGGGTCGTCCAGTGGAGGTTGACTGCTTCGCGCCCATCGGCGGTCGCGGTGGTTTCGGCGGGCATATGGGCGAGGTAGAATAAAGTATCGAACCGCCGCACGATCGGGGCGGCGGTGGGCGGAACCCAGTTGGCAAAGGGCACGAACATCGTCGCGTCGAGACGGGCGCCCGCGACGCGCAGGAAGTCGCCCCATGCCCCGCTCCCCGCGTTCAGTCGCGCACGCCAGTCGCCACAAACTTCGGTGTCCGGCACCGGCCCGGTCGTAAGAAGAACATCGGCTTCCTCAAAGGCTTCGCGCGCGGCAGCAACGCGGGCGGCGGCGTCGACGCGGTCGAGCCCCGCAAACCCATCGGCGAGCGTCGCGTCGGCGGCGACCACCGCATCGCCGGGGTCGACCCGCCCGCCGGGGAACACCATCGCTCCGCCGGCAAAGGCGGTGTTGGCGTGACGCTCGAGGAGGAGGAGTTCCCAACCGGTGGCGGCGTCGCGCAGGATGACGACGGTTGCGGCGGCGATCGCGGGGTCGGCGACGCGCTCTGGGGCGACGGTCGTCAGGCGTCGGCCTTGGCGTGGGTGTCGGACGCCGCGTGGACACGAACCTGCGGCGCGAACGGGTCGATCAACTGGCCGGTCAGCGACCTCGGCATCGGCGTGTCGGTGCCATATTCGGCGGGCCAATGCTTGGGCAAATAAAAGGTCCCGAAGACGCGGTCGATAAATGGCACCATCGACGAGAAATTGCGGTCGATATGGTCGTTGCGGCTGTGGTGCCAGTGGTGGAACGCCGGGGAGGAAATGATTTCCTCGAATGGCCCAAACCGCCAGCGGACGTTGGCGTGGATCAGGAAACTCCACAGCGAGCCGATGAACAGGACCAGCGCCGGGATCAGTGTCGGGTTCGGCCCGACGACGCCGACCAACCCCGACGCATAGAGCAGGACCAGCCCGCACATCCGCGTGAAGACCAGATCGATCGGGTGGGCGCGCATGTTGACGAGGAAGTTCATATGCTCGGCCGAATGATGGACCGCGTGAAAGCGCCACAAGATCGGCCACTGATGGCTCAGGCGATGGCCCCAGTAAAAGCCGACTTCGCCGACGACCATCGACGCGACCATTTTCACGGCGAGCGGCAGCGCGGCGACGGACCCGGTTATCGCCGCCGGAACGATGGCATGCGCTCCCCACGCGATCAGCGCGGTGGGCGGGCCGAGGATGAACACGCTCGCGACGCTGTTGACGAAATACCAGCCGAGATTGGTCGACCAGCCGGGATAGAAGAAACGCGCGCGGCGCACCGAGAAGAAATGCTCGAGTGGCGCAAGGACGGCGACCAGCAAAGCGAGGATAGCCAAAGTCCGCGCTGCCGAAATCGCATAGTCGTGCAAGTGGTGCATGGCAGCCTCATAGCATGAGGGAAGCGGTGCGGCGTACCCCAAAACGTCGCGGGCGGGCCGGATTGCTCCGACCCGCCCGCAGTTCGTTAGATTGTCGAACGCTTAGGCAGCGACGACGCCCGCGCGGCGGCGGCGAGCGGCAAAGCCGACCGCGCCGAAGCCGGTCAGGAGCATCGCCCAGGTGGCGGGCTCGGGAACGGTGTCGGGCGTGAAGGTCACACCATCGAGCAGTGCGAACGGCGGCACCGGCTTGTCGCCGTAAGCGAGGAACGAAAGCGTTTCAGTCGCATGCGTCGCAACGAAGTCATAGCTGCTGTGGAACCAGCCCGAGAAGGCGTGGTTGGGCAGCGTGTAGTCGGCGGTCGAATACGTCGTGCCGGCAAAGCTGACCGAGATGTGCTGGATGGTTTCACCATCGAAACCGAACTGCTGGGCGTAGCCATGGTCGAAGCCGACGCTGTACGTCTTGCCGATGGTCAGGCCGGTGATGACCTGCTCGACCGGCTGCTGCTGGAAGGCGCCATCGATGGCGAGGAAATTGCCACCCGACGGGCTCGTTGCCGGCAGGCCGTTGGCCGAGCCGTTACCCGGACCCCAAAGCTGCAGATTGCCGTACTGGCCGTTCGTTCCAGTCGTGTCGGCGGTGCCGGGCGCGAAGGCGAAGGTGTAGCCGCCGCTGGCAACCGTCCAGCCGGTGGCGACAGTGTTGGTCGTCAACTGACCGGGACCAGCGGTCAGAACTTCAAAGCCGCCATTCTGAAAGCTGTTGGCGAAGGCCGGCGACGCGATGAGCGCGGCGCTGGCGAGGAGAGCGAGAAACTTCATTGCGAATACCCCGTGTTGTGCATCGGGACCGATGCCTATTCCCAACGAGACCGTCTCGTGGTGACATCGCGTTAATAACTCGTAAATGATTGATGTCAACTCCTTCAATTGAGTTAACTGTAAATAACTTACTATACCGAAGAGTTAACGACTATTTCAGCGTGCGACGCCGGTACGATAGCGCCCGAACCACGCAAGGATCGCCGAGCTTTCCGCCGTCAGTTGCGATGGGCGTTCGGCAAGGCCGTGGTGGCTCGCGCCCGGGACATAGACGAGGCCGGTGGGGATGCCGCGCAGTTGCAGGGCGGCGTAGAATTGTTCGGCCTCGCCCGGCGGCGTCCGCTGATCGTTCGCACCGACAAGCAGCAGCGTCGGCGTCGTGACGTTTCCGGCGAGCGACAGCGGCGAATGCTTCCACAACAGGTCGGGGTTCTCCCACGGCTGCGCGCCGAACCAATATTTGAGCATCCCGTTATAGCCATCGGTGGTCAGGCCCTCGCTCGACCAGTTGATCACCGGCTTCTGGCTGACCGCCGCCTTGAACCGCCCGGTCTTGCCGACGATCCATGCGGTCAGCAGCCCGCCGCCCGAGCCGCCGGTGACGAACAGATTATCCTTGTCGGCGACGCCGCGCGCGATGGTGTCGTCGACGACACTCATCAGGTCGTCGTAATCGTGGCTCGGATAGTCTTTCCAGATATGATTGGCGAACTCGGCCCCTTGGCTCGTCGACCCGCGCGGGTTGGCATAGACGACGACGTAGCCGGCGGCGGCGTAGAGTTGATCGTCGGTCGACCATACAGGGGCGTAAGCGGCGTAGGGGCCGCCGTGGATTTCGAGGATTGTCGGGTATTTCTTGCTCGCGTCGAAGTTCGGCGGGGTGACCTGCCAGTAATCGATCACGAGGCCCCCGGCCGACGATGCGACGCTATGCTTGGTTACCGTCGCCAGCGTCTTGCCTTCGAACAGCCCGTCGTTGAGGTGCGTCAGGCGGCGGACCTTGCCGTTGACGCTGAGGCCGACGTCGGCGGGGTGAGTCGCATCACCCATGGTGAAGGCGATCGCGCCGGTGCGCGCGACGCTATACTGGCCGCCGCTGTACGGTCGGTCGAGGCCGTCGCCCGCGAGTCCTTCGGCGACGATCGTCATCTTGCCGTCGAGGGTGAAGCGAGCGACCTTCGTTACGCCGTGGTCGTCGAATGCGGCGACGATCGACTTGCCGTCGCCTGACCACTGCGGGTTGCGAACGCTGCGGTCGAGGTCGCCGCTGATAATCCGCGACCCCGTGCCATCGGCATTCATCACCGTCAGCCGCGCGTTCTCGTACGCGCGAAGGCGGTCGTCGTACCCGACATAGGCGATCAGTCTGCCATCGGGTGACGGCGCGGCGTCGCTGTCGGGGCCGACGCGGTGGGTCAGTTGGGTCAGCGTTCCATCGGCGACGGCAACGGTGAAGACCTCCGATTCGAACGGGTCGCGCTCCCAATCCTTGCCGTGGTTCGAGCTGAAGACGATGCGGCGTCCGTCGGGGGTCCACGCGAGGCTGCCGCCGTCGTCGAACGCGCCGTCGGTCAACTGGCGCGGGGCCCCGCCGTCGGCGGCGACGACGAAGACATGGTTGAAGCCGGGCTTGAGGTCGCCTTCGCCGTCGGCGCGGAACTGGACGCGGGTGACGACCTTGATCGGCTCGGCCCACTTCGCACCGTCGGGCTTGGCGACCGGGGCTCCGAGCTTCGCGCCTTCGTCGGGCACGAACATGGTGAAGGCGATTCGGCTGCCATCGGGCGACCACGCCATGTCGGCGGGGGCTTCGGGCAGGCCGGTGATCCGCGCGGTGCGGCCAGACGCGAGCCAGTGGACGAACAACTGCGGCTTGCCGCCGTCGTTGGTGACATAGGCGACGCGGGTGCCGTCGGGCGACCAGCGCGGGCGGCTGGCGACGCCGTCGAGCAGCGGGGTCTGGGCGCCGGTGGCGACGTCGATCAGCCACACGGTGCGCCGCGCGCCGTCGGTCATGATGTCGCCGCTGCTGCGGACATAGGCGACGTGCTTGCCGTCGGGGCTGATCTGGACATCGGTTGCCTGTTCGAGCGCAAAGACGTCGCGCGGGGCAAAGCTGGCCGACGCCGCGAGGGCGGGGAACGCGGTGGCGAGAAGGAGGGCAAGCAGGGCAGGGCGCATCGCAAATCTCGCTGTCATGGTCGGCTGCGTTATGACCCTTGTCGTCGCCTCCACACAAGTGTACTAATAGGGCAACACAGTAGGAAACCGATCATGCGCCATCACGTCCTTGTTCTCGCCATCGTTCCGGTGCTGGCGCTCGTCGGGTGCGGCAACGACGCGAACGACACCAAGACGACGGTGACAAAGGACGGCGTGACGACCACGACCGTGACCACGAGCGACGCCGACAGCATCGTCAGCGGGCTGAAAATCGACACCGACAAGTTCAAGGCGAACCTCGATATTCCCGGCATCAGCTTCGGCGGCGATCACCTCGATATGGACGGGATGAAGCTGTATCCCGGCTCGACGGTGAACGGGGTCAACGTCCACGCGACCGACAAGCCGGGAGCGAAGAATGGCGGCGTCGTGATTGGCTTCACTAGCCCGGCCGCGCCGGCGGTGGTCGCCCAGCACATGGCCGAACAGGCGCGCGGGGCGGGCTTCACGCTGACCCGCAATACGACGGCGCAGATCAGCGGCACCAAGCTCGACGACGATGGCACCAATTATTTCGATGTCACGCTTGCCGCCAAACGCGACAAGACCGTCGGCCAACTAACGGTGACGGGGGTGAAGTCGAAGGAATAGGCGTCACCCGCGGTAGCGGATCAGTCCCTCCTGCGCGACGCTCGCAACGAGCGTCCCGTCAGCGGCGAAGACCGTGCCGCGATTGAGGCCGCGCGATCCCGACGCGCGTGGCGAATCCTGGGCATAGAGCAGCCAGTCGTTGAGGTCGGGCGTCGCGTGGAACCACATCGCGTGGTCGATCGATGCGGCCTGCAACGCCGGGTCGCTCCACGCAATGCCGTGCGGCAACAGGCACGAATCGAGCAGGGTCATGTCGCTGGCATAGGCAAGCAGCGCACGGGCAAGCACAGGATCGGCGACGACCGGGGCGGCGGCGCGAAACCAGTGGTGCGCGATCGGCTTGACCTTTTTCGGCTTGAACGGGTCATTGGGCGTTACCGGGCGAAATTCGATCGGGCGCTCGCGCGTCGCCCACATCGTTCGCCACGGCTCGGGTGTGGTGGCGGCGGTGGCGGCAAACAGTCCAGCCTCGTTCTTCAACAGCGCGGGCGCGGTCACGCGCGGCATCGGCGCGGCATGGTCGAAGCCCGTTTCGGCGATCTGGAACGATGCCGTCAGGCTGAAGATCGGTTTGCCATGCTGGATCGCGCTGACGTGGCGGGTGGCAAAGCTGGTGCCGTCGCGCTCGCGCTCGACCCGGTAGATGATCGGGGCCTGCGGATCGCCGGGGCGCAGGAAATAGGCGTGCAGCGAGTGCGCCAGCCGGTCGGCGCGAACCGTCCGTGACGCCGCGATCAGCGCTTGGGCAACGACCTGTCCGCCATAGACGCGCGTCCAGCCGGGATCGCCGACGGGACCACGGAACTGGTCGACTTCGAGCGGCTCGAGATCGAGCAGGGTGCACAGGTTGGCGATGGCGATGGCGGGGTCGGACGGTGTGAGCATGGGCACGACCTAGCGGGCGATTATTGCCGACAGGTTAACTGGAACCTTCGATCGGGTTGCGCTTTTAGATTTCAGTTCGCAACCATAATGGAAGGGGCCCCGCCATGCTTCGCTATGCACTGATTGCTCTCGTTATCGCCCTTGTCGCCGGTCTTCTTGGTTTTACCGGCGTCGCCGCAGGTGCCACGCAGATCGCGATGCTGCTATTCTGGATCTTCATCGTCCTGTTCGTCGTTGGGCTGATCTTGCACCTCGTCCGCGGTGGCAGCCGGATCTAGTCGCGCGAACGATTTGGCAGGGGCCGTCCGGGAAACCGGGCGGCCCTTTTCGTGTCCGCGATGTTTTGTTTGACTTGATCGGGGGGGTCGCCTAGTTCCGCGCCTCGCAGTTGCGCGGGTGTAGCTCAGTTGGTTAGAGCGCTAGCCTGTCACGCCAGAGGTCGCGGGTTCGAGTCCCGTCACTCGCGCCAATTGCTTCCATAACCGTCAGTCGCGCGTGTCGAATGCCTTGAATTCATAGGCGATCGACGCCTCGACCAGCATCTCCCACAGGTTCGCCGCCAGCCCGTCGGGCAGCCCTGCCGCCGCCGCCGCCGCGCTGGCGTGGGCGATCACCGCCGCCTTGCGCGGCTCGTCGCGGACTGCGCCGCGATCTGGTTTGATCCGCGCCGCCGCGCGCATGAAGCCAAAGCGGGTGGCGAGCAGCGCAACAAGATCGCGGTCGACCGCGTCGACTCCGGCGCGAACCTCGGTCATCGTCGTGCAGGCATCGGGGGCGATCATCGCGGCGCGCGCCACGTTCCCGTCGTCATCCACTGGAGCAGCGGCCTGAGCGGGAGCAGCCACAGGCAGCCGAGGATCAGGTACAGCGGGACCGAGGCATACCACGGCAACTGCCCGACTGGGGCGAGCAGCCGGGATACGATCCCGGCGTAGGCGATGAGCCCGACGACGATGGCGAGGACTCCGAAAGTCTTGCGGCTGGTAGCAGTCATCGCGGCGACATAGGCGACGCGCACGCAAATGTCAGCCGCCGCGTCACCGTGTAAAGTCGAACCACCCCGACGGCGTCGCGAGCGCATCGAGGCGTTCGTCCCACGGATCGGCGGGCACGGCGGCGACGCGCTGCATATCCCACCCCACGCCGACGGCCAGAATGCGCCGCCGGACCCGCAGGTCCGCGAGCGTCCGATCATAATGGCCCGCTCCCTGGCCAATCCGGTTACCGACCGCATCGACGGCGACGAGGGGGACGATCACGATGTCGGGCTCGACCGTTGGACAGGTCGCAGGCGGCTCGGCGATACCGCCGAATCCGGCGACCAGATCACGGGGTGAGCAAAGGTGGAACGCCAATGTGACGCCAGCGACGCGGGGGTAAGCCACGGGCCGCGCCAGACCGACGCCGATTTCGCTGCCCATCGGATGATAGATCGCAACGACGCCCGGCCCGAGATTGGCGTTTAGAATATGTGCGAGTCGATCCTTAAACCGCGCCCGATCGGCTCCGAGCCCGGCGACATAGACGACGCGTGCCGCCCGCATCGCGCGACGCAGGCGCTGCTTCGGCGAGGGGTCGGCGGGACCGCCATGGCCGTTTGCCGGAAGATCCTCTGACGCCATTAACGTCAGGTGGGAACCATGTACGACCGGCCAGGACCGGCGCAGGGACAGCTCCCTAGGATGTGATATCGCCTCAGGGATGCTCCGTATGCTCGTACCCGGCAGTACCCGCCTGTGGCCGATATAGGCGCTTTCCCCGGATTCGCCAAGCGGCGCCTGAATTGCGAACGCTTCGCAAGAAAGCGGTTGTAATCGATAATCGTTCGCATTAGCAGTCCCTCGCACATACAGGGGGAATGACCAATGACGTTGCTACCAAGGATCGCCGGCCTCGCGCTGCTGATGGTCGCGGTTCCGGCGGCGGCGGCACCGGGCGTCGGCGATCCGATCTATGGCGCAACCGTTACCAAGGGCCTCACCGAGTTCGAGGCGCGCTTCGGACGGCTGACGGGCGGGGGCGCGAACGGCGACGACGGGCTGGTTCTCGAAGCCGAACACGGCGTGTCTAAACGGCTGGCGCTCGCCGTCCTCGTCGAAACCGGGCGGTCAGCGGGCGGCGGGCGCACCGTCGACGCGGTCGCGGTCGAGGCCATCCGAACGCTTGGTCGCATCGAGGCGCTCAAGCTCGACACGGCGCTGTACCTCGAGGTCAAGCACGGCTTCCACGGCGAACCCGACGTCGTCGAGGTCAAGGGCCTGTTCGAACACGCCGCCGGGGGCTTTGACGCCCGGCTCAACCTGATCGGCGAAAAGGCGTTTCGCGCCGACCCGGTCGAGTTCGGCTATGCCGCCTCGGTCGACTGGACGGTCATCGGCGACGAATTCCGCCTTGGCGCGGCGGCGTTCGGCGATCTCGGCACCTCGGCGCGGTTCGGCGGATGGCACGAACATTTCGTCGGCCCCGAAGCCAAGATCGAATTCGAGCATATCGGCCCCGGCGAGCTCGAGATCGAAGCCGGTTATCTGTTCGCCGTCGGCGCGGCCCGCGACACGACGCGCGGTCAGGCGCGGTTGCTCATCAGTTATGAGGTGAAGTTCTAGCTTCGTCGCCGCCCCCATGTCACAGCGGGGCGATGTTCTCCCTGCGCCTCGGCGACTTCGCGTGGCGCGATGGTCGTATCGTCCTCATCGCGACCGGCAACTCGGCCCCGTTCGACCGCGCCTTGCTCACCGAAGTCGCGGTCTGGGTGACGTGCTACCTCGCCGTCCGCGTCGCCGCGCTGCGCCATCTTGGCCGCCGTCGCCCGGCAATCCTGTTCACGCCGGTCGTCCCGCATCCGCGCTACATGGTCCGCATCGCCGCGATCCGGGCGGGCATCCGCCTCGCGCGCACCCCTGCTGCCGCCGACGCGATCTTCTATTTCGACGATGCGACCGTCGGCGTTGCGCCTCGCCCCGATCACCCGCGTCTGCTCAATTTCGGCTGTACCGACATCACCAAAAGCCATGTCGCCGCCGTGTTCGAACAGGTCTTCGGCTATCCGCTTGCGCTCGACCCGGCGACATGGGCCGGGCCAGCGGTCGAGAAAAGCGAGGCGAACGGCACTCACGATGGCCGCATCGTCACCTGCCCGACGCCACCGCGCGTCGGCTTCGTCTATCAACGCGTCGTCGACACGATCGAGTCGGGGTTCGCGACCGACCTCCGCACCCATGTCATCGGCGCGCGCGTCGTCGCGGTATGGGTCAAGCGCCGAACCGCCGCCGGGCGGTTCCAGCCGTTGAATGTCGCGGCGGAACTCGTTGCTCCCGAAGCGGTGTTCTCCGCCCCCGAGATCGCGTCGATCGCCGCCTTTGCGACGGCGATGGGAGCCGACTGGGCGGGCCTCGACGTGCTGCGCGACCGGCCCACGGGGAAAATCTATATCGTCGATGTCAACAAAACCGACGCCGGGCCGATTATCGCCCTTCCGCTCGCCGTCAAGCTGAAGTCGGTCGCAATCCTCGCAGCGGCGTTGACCGACCTCGTTCAGCCGTCGAGCAGTGCGGCGAGCGCCTCGACCCGTTCAGCCAACGCGGTGTAGCGCGGATCGTCGCTGGTGCCGGCGTGCGCCGCGAACAATTCGTCGGCGATCTGCAGCCCGGCCATCAATAGCAGACGCGGCTCGCTCATCGTCCCGATTGCAGCGGCAAGGTCGTCGGCCTTGGCGGCGAGGTGACTGCCGAGCGTGGCGAGATGACCTTCCTCGCCGTCGGCGCACGACAATTTATAGTCGCGCCCGCCGACCTTAACCGTGACATGACCCATCTACCGCCCCCCGGCGATGAGCGCGTCGAGCGCGGCAACGGCGTGATCGCCAGCGGTAAGCGCAGCGGTCGCGCGGGCGACGGCGTGGTCGCGGTCGGCCTTCAGCGTGACGGCGGCCGCTTCGGCGCGGTCGAGCGCGGCGGTAATGCGGTCGACGACCGGTCGTTCGCGCGTTCCCGCATCCGCCACCACCAACCTCCTGAAAATACGCCAGACAGAGCGCGAACTTAGGGACTCGGGGCGGTAGCCGTCAAATGTTGACCGGGGGCGGGGGGGTAGCCATGGTGCGCCGCGCCCGCTCCCCGAGTCGCTGCCGAAAGCAATTCCGCCGATGTCCATAGTTTCTCCCCGCGCCATGGCGAACGCCATCCGGGCGCTGGCGATGGATGCGGTCGAGGCCGCGAACTCGGGCCACCCGGGAATGCCAATGGGCATGGCTGACGCTGCGACGGCGTTGTTTACCCGGCATCTTAAGTTCGATCCCGCCGCGCCGCGTTGGGCCGACCGCGACCGTTTCGTGCTGTCGGCGGGGCACGGGTCGATGCTGATCTATGCGTTGTTATTCCTGACCGGCTATGCCGCGCCGACGATCGCCGACATCAAGGCGTTCCGCCAGCTTGGGTCCCCCTGCGCCGGCCACCCCGAGAATTTCGAACTCGATGGAGTCGAGACGACGACCGGGCCGCTCGGTCAGGGCCTTGCCACCGCCGTCGGCATGGCAATTGCCGAACGCCATTTGAACGCGGTCCACGGCGACGCCCTTGTCGACCACCGGACGTGGGTCATCGCCGGTGACGGGTGCCTGATGGAGGGGATCAGCCACGAGGCGATCGGGCTGGCGGGGCACCTTGGCCTTGGCCGCCTCAACGTGCTGTGGGACGACAACCGCATCTCGATCGACGGGCCGACGAGCATGTCGACGAGCGAAGATACGGCGATGCGCTTCGCCGCCGCCGGCTGGCACGTCATCGCGTGCGACGGCATGGATTTCGCCGCCGTCGACGCCGCGCTGGCGCAAGCGAAGGCCGATCCGCGCCCCAGCCTGATCGCGTGCCGGACGACGATCGGTTTTGGCGCGCCGACCAAGGCCGGGACGAGCGGATCGCACGGGTCGCCGCTCGGGCCAACGGAGATCGCCGGGGCGCGCGCCGCCCTCGGTTGGGACGCTGCCCCGTTCGTCGTCCCCGATGAAATCCTCGCCGCGTGGCGCGCCGCTGGTGCCCGCGGGGCGGCGGATCATGCCGCGTGGGCGGCACGGCTGGCGGCGACCGACGCCGCGACTCGTGCCGCGTTCGACCCGCTGAGGGCGGCGATCCCGCCCGAGGCATTCGCCGCAATCGACGCCCACATCGCCGCTTTGATCGCTGCGCCGCAGACGATCGCGACGCGCAAGGCGTCCGAACTTGTCCTCGACGCCGTCACGCCGGTAGCCCCCGCGATGATCGGCGGTTCGGCCGACCTGACGGGGTCGAACAATACCAAGGCAAAGGGGATGACCCCGCTGACCCGCGACGATTATGCGGGCCGCTACATCTACTACGGCATCCGCGAATTCGGCATGGCGGCGGCGATGAACGGCATCGCACTCCACGGCATGGGTGTCCCGTTCGGCGGGACGTTTCTCGTCTTTTCCGATTATATGCGGAATGCGATCCGGATGTCGGCGCTCCAGCGGACACGGGTCATTTATGTCCTGACGCACGATTCGATCGGCCTCGGCGAGGACGGCCCGACCCATCAGCCGGTCGAACATCTGGCGTCGCTTCGGGCGATCCCCAACCTCGCCGTCTATCGTCCGGCCGATGCGGTCGAGACTGCCGAATGCTGGGCGCTGGCGCTCGCCGACATGACGCGCCCGTCGGTCCTCGCACTATCGCGACAGAATTTGCCGCAAGTTCGCACTGTCGCGACGAGTGAGAATATGTGCGCGCGCGGCGCCTATCGGTTGCTCGCGGCGTCGGCGCCGCGTCGGGTCGTATTGGTCGCGACGGGGTCAGAAGTGCATATCGCAATCGCAACCGCCGCGTTGCTCGAGGCCGAAGGGGCCGGGTGCGATGTTGTCTCGATGCCGTGCTGGGAGAATTTCGACCGGCTGCCGCGCGTCGAGCGTGAGGCGCTGCTCCCGCACGACGCGTTCATCGTCTCGGTCGAAGCCGGGGTGACGATGGGTTGGGAGCGCCATACTGGGCCAGGGTTGATGATCGGGATCAACAGCTTCGGCGCGTCGGGACCGATCGATGCGCTATACGATCATTTCGGCATTACCGCGCCAAAAATCGCGGCACGGATCAGGATCTGGCTCGCCGGCGGCGAAGGCTGACGGCGGCAATATGGAGCAAATAGCATGACGAAAGTAGCAATCAACGGCTTTGGCCGGATCGGCCGCATGGTGCTGCGGGCGATCATCGCGCGCGCCAAGGACGGCGGCACCGACCTTGAAGTCGTGGCGATCAACGACCTTGCCGATATCGCGACCAACGCGTTGTTATTGAAGCGCGATTCGGTCCACGGCACCTTCCCCGGAACCGTCACGGTCGATGGTGACCACCTCGTTGTCGACGGCAAGCGCATCCGCGTCACCGCCGAACGCGATCCCGCGAAGCTCCCCCACGCCGAACTGGGTGTCGACCTCGCGCTCGAATGCACCGGGCTGTTTACCGACGCCGACAAGGCACGCGGCCATCTAACGGCGGGCGCGAAGAAGGTGCTGATCTCCGCCCCCGGTAAAGGGGTCGACCTCACCGTCGTCTACGGCGTCAACCACCACAAGCTCGAGGCCGGCCACACGATCGTGTCGAACGCCTCGTGCACGACCAACTGCTTGGCCCCGATCGTCAAGGTGATGCATGAGGCAATCGGTGTCGAGCGCGGGCTGATGCTGACGGTCCACAGCTACACCAACGATCAGGCGCTGCTCGACCAGATGCACAAGGATCCCCGCCGCGCGCGCGCCGCCGCGACGTCGATGATCCCGACCAGCACCGGCGCGGCGAAGACCGTCGGCGAGGTAATCCCCGAGCTCAAGGGTAAGCTCGACGGCATCTCGATCCGGGTGCCGACGCCAAACGTCAGCCTGATCGATTTTACCTTCACCCCGTCGCGCGACACGACGATCGAGGAAGTCAA